>JAEZHR010000214.1 GCA_023416415.1 Pseudomonadota bacterium | reverse complement strand
ACCCGACTACAAGGTCCTCGCCGAAAACGCCGCCACCTTCACCGGCCTGATCGGCCAAGGCGCCATCGTGCGCCGTGGCCAGGGCGAGAAGATGAAGGAATTTGCCGTGCGTAACTTCCGCGAAGCGATGAACTGGCTGCGCGACGAAGCCGAGCGCGGCGTCTCCAAGCAACGCTACAAGGGTCTGGGCGAAATGAACCCCGGACAGCTCTGGGAAACCACGATGGACCCGAGCGTGCGCCGTCTGCTGCGCGTACAGATCGAGGACGCCATCGCGGCGGATCAGATCTTCACGACGCTCATGGGCGACGACGTGGAGCCGCGGCGGGCGTTCATTGAGAACAATGCGCTACAGGCGGGGAATATTGACGTCTAATTTTGTCGGACGCCACAGAAAGTAAAAACTGTGCCAAGTTAGTGAAAACGTTCTGACACAGATACTGAAATAATCTTAAAAAAAGAGGCGAGTCCCTTGGGATTCGCCTTTTTGTCTTTGACTTGTCTGCCCGACCAGAGCGATTCCATTGTTGATGGTCTGAGCTCGTCTGGCATTGAACGTCTGGGAGCGGCCAGAAGAGGACAGTGATGTCCGTGCGAGTGTGTCGCCGATGCTGGGGCGGGCACTAGGCCGGTTCGGCGTGCATTACGGCAAGTAGTCCAGAAAGACATTCCAGCGATAATGCAGTTGCGCTGTATCAGGTCGCTCGTTGCGACCGTTTTCATTCTGAATCGCTCGGCCGAACGTAACAGGAGCAATCGTATGAGAGGCAAAATGGCATGCACTGGACCCTGCGCCGAGAAACGGGAGAAAAGCTAGCTTTGCATATCATGGCCTCAACCGGTGGACTTCACCATACATGCCAAGAACGTTTTACGGAACGATGGAAACGTAAGGACGAAGCCGTCGACCGTACCAAGTAAAGATGAGCATAGCAACAACGTCCCTGAGCATGCAGAAAACCTACTCAAAATCGGCGGTGAAACGAGCGGGCGAGGTCTTGATTAAAGATCAGACCGCCAGCGTCACGCCGGAGCAACAACTTGAAGCACTAAAGGTCCTGTCGTATTGGCGTGCATGCCATTTGGTTCCGCTTGAAGCAGCAGTTCGGGAAGTCGAAGAAGTAAGTCAGCAAAAGCATAGGAGTGCGTTCATCGCCAAGCGGCTAAAACGCGCGCCATCGATAATCGCCAAGCTCCGGCGCAACAAAAGCATGGACTTGCAGAACATGCAGGACGTCGGCGGATGCCGCGTGATCCTGAGTTCGATCCGTCAGGTCAATCAGTTGCGCCGTGCCTTGACAGCTCGACGCGATTACCACCGCATTAAGGACTACATCAAGCGACCTAAGGAGGATGGATACAGAGGGATTCATGTGATCGGGAAGTTTCCCGATAAATCCGGATCTATGTATCAAATCGAGATCCAGCTACGCACCCAAATTCAACACGCATGGGCAACGGCACTTGAGATCGTCGACCTCTTCACTAAACAGCACCTCAAGGCGGGTGAAGGTAACTTGGACTGGGCGCGCTTCTTTCGGCTCGTCGGCGAAGCCATGTCGCACTTGGACGGTGTTCCGGCAAATGAGGAGCGTCACCGAGACGTATGCGTCGACGTCGTGAGGCTGACGCGGGACCTAGATGTTTTGAGGCGTTTCGAGGGATTCAGTCGCAGTCTTGCGGTGCTGGAGGATGAGGGGGTAAAAGGTATCGAAGGCTACTACCTCCTGGAAGTCGATACGCATCGCACTACGGTACAGTATCACTTCTACGATATCGAAGGCCATGATGCCGGTGTAGAACATTACCTGGAACTAGAGAAAACGAGCCTTAAGTCCCCGGAGAAGGTTGTAGCCTTTGTCTCTACCGACGCGCTTGGCGGTTTGAAGGAGGCGTATCCGAATTACTTTGCCGACTCGGCGAAATTCGTCTGGCATCTCGAAACCATTCTTGCAAGAGGACAATTGAGCTCCCTGAACTGGTTTACTAAATTTTTCATCGATCTGGGGCGTTCATTGAAGTAGCCAGTGACCTGCTCCCCGGGATCAGTACGGTGATGGTGTGGGGTCTGCTGCCGTGGAAGGGAGCAATGAAGAAGAGCCGATACAGCGACGAACAAACTGAATCGCCCCGGCTGTTATAGACACTCCTGGACCTATAATTTTCGGCTAGCAAGGGATATCTCTCGGACGGAAATGCGTGAAGCCGGATATCGGACAGTTTCCGTAATCAGGGAATCAGGGTTGTCTCATGAATGGGCGGGTTGCCGAATTCATCATGGGCAGACGGCCGTGCTAGCGGTAGCCACAGTTCGAAGCAGGTGCCAGCCGCGGAGGAAACCCAGGTTGCTTCGCCACCGAGCGATTTGGCGCGGTGCCGGACATTGATGAGGCCGTGGCCCTGGCCGTGTTCCGCGTCCTGGAGTGAGAAGCCCTTGCCATCATCGGTGATGGCAACGAAGACGCGACCGTCGCGCATGCCGGTAGTGACCCGGATTTCGGTGGCCTGCGCGTGTTTGATGACATTGGCGAAGGCTTCTTGCAGGATGCGCATGATCTGTAGCGCGCTGGCCGGATCCAGCCAGGCCAATCCGGGCAGTTCGCCTACCTGCCAGTGGAGCGTCAGCCCCGCCTGGCTGAAACGTTGCGCAAGGCGAACGCGTAGTGCCGCAAGCAGGAACAGCAGGTCGGAATCAACCGGCCCCATCGAATCGATGGTCAGTTTGAGATCGTCTATGCAGTCGCGCAGCAGCGCCGTGATGGCGGGCTCGTCGAGCTTGCCTTTTTCCACGGCGGCCAGTGCCATCATCAACGAGGTGCCGATACCGTCATGCATGTCGCGCATCAGGCGCTGGCGTTCCTGCTCGATCATCTGCTGCCGCTCGGCCTCCCTCAGCTTGCGGTGACTTTCCTCCAGCTCCAGCTCGCGCTCGCGCAAACGGGCTTCGAGTCGCGCGTTGGCGTTGCCGGCATCGTCCAGTGCTTTCGTGTAGCGATTCAGCATGATGACGATGAAGAGCAGGAAGGTGCCGAGGATCGTGTACGGCATCAGGTACGGAAGCTCGATGTCGATTGCGTAGTTCTGCAACAGCAGGTCGTGCAAGCCCACGGGCACATTGAGGGCTGTCCACAGCGAGATTGCCAGCCCCTCGCGCGAGCGGCTCTTCCATGAGGCATAGAGCATGGCGCTGGTGGCCAGCACCGCCATGGTGAACATCAGGAGATTGGTGATGGTGAGCAGCGTATCCAGATGCACGAGGCCGGGCAGCGTGGCGATGGACGCCATCAGTGTGAATCCGAGCATGCCGCGTTCGAGGCGAGGGAAGCGATGCCTGTGCAGCCTGAACGCGAAGAAGTAGACACATACGACCTGCCAGCCCAGCGCCATCGCTGTCATCCAGCCGAACCATGCTTCCGGGATCGGTAAAGGTTCGATGCCGGTATGAAAATGCATGTAGCGCAGCCAGGACACCACACCGGTGGCTGCGAACCACGCGTAGATGACTTCTTTGCGCCGACGCAGCCAGACCGCGAAACAGAACAGGCCCACGATGAGGAACGTACCGGTAACGACGCGAACCAGCGTCACCTGAAGGAAATTGCGGGTCTGGTAACGCCAGCGCAATTCATCGCTGGTGCCGATCCAGACAGAAGACAGGGCGCCTCCCGCGCTACGCAGGGCGTCCATGCGGATCAGGATTTCGTGTGGCGGCGCTTCGCCGCGTTCGGCCAGTTTCAGCCAGACGGGATGGTTGAAGCCGTTCCACACCGGCCCGCCGGAAGAACGCCAGAAGAGTTTGCCGTCCTTGTAGACGGAGAGGTAACCGATCGTCTGCCAGCGTGGGAGATAAAGGTAGGTGTCCTCCCCGCTGGCCGGCGACGGCGGGCGCAGCCGGTACCAGGTTGCCACGATGTCGTCTGCCGCCTCGCCGATGGCCTGTGGGGTGTCACGCGGCATCACATGCGGCAGGGCTTTGATCGTCCATTGCATTGACAGCCCGGCGGCGGATACGCTCAGTGGCGGAACGTCGAATGTGCCATGCCCGCTGCTTGCCACGTCTGCCTGCGTGAGCTGGATGGCACGAGGATTGTCCGCCTGCGCGAACGGCAGGCAAGCCAGCAGCAGCGCCGTCACCAGACAGCGCAATAGGCAATGCCCGGTCAGCATGCGCTCAATCACGCAATATCCCTTGGCGGCGGGCTTCGTTGATCGCCGCCCGTTGCGAATTCACACCCAGTTTCTTGTAGATGCGGCGCACATAGGTCAGCACCGTGTGACGCGAGATCCCCTGCATGGCGGCTATCTCATGGGAAGTGAAACCCTGGGAGGCGAGCTTCAGTGTCTCCAGCTCGCGTTCGGAAAACACTGTTTGCGGGACACCGGCCGATGGCGGTGCGGCAGAAGCCTCGGAGTGACGAACACGCATCAGGATGTGCCGCGCGATGTGCGGACTGATCGGGCTGCCACCACTCATGAGACTGCGGATCTCCTCGACGATCTTCTCAGGTGCACCGTCCTTGAGGAGGTAGCCGCTGGCTCCGTTCTCGATCGCGCGCAGCACGTGCGTTTCATCGCCGAACATCGTCACCACCATGATTTCGCACTGCGGCCATTTGACCTTCGCCGCCCGGATGATGTCCAGACCCGAACCATCGGGCAGGCCCAGATCGACCAGCAGCACGTCGGCCGGTTCGCCGGCAAGGAGGCTCAAGCCGCCTGCCAGCGTCGTCGCGCAGCCGCCCTCCTGCATGTCTTCGGCCTGCCCGATGGCGGCAGACAGGCTGCCGTGGAAAACCGGATTGTCCTCGACGAGCGCGATACGGATCATGGGGAAGGGGAAAAATCGAAGGGCATCGATAGGCGCATTTTTCCACAAATCAAGCACAAAACATTGTCCCTATTTGTAGGGACATTACAAGCAAGATGCAATTAGGCAAACTTCTCTCCGTGCAAAAAAGTTCCGGAGAGAAGCATGAACCGCATTTATAAAGTCGTTTTCAGTCGCCGCCTCGGGTTATGGCAGGTGGCGGGAGAAACCGCCTGCGGTCGCGGCAAGGATGGCAAAAGGCGTGCTGGCGCGTTCATGGTTTCCTGCCTGCTGGCCTTGCCGGGCGCAGCGCTGGCCAACCCCAAGGGCGGTCAGGTAGTGGCAGGTTCGGCTTCCATTGGCGGCAGTGGCAGCACTGTGGAGGTGAACCAGAGTTCGCAGCGTGCCATCGTCAACTGGCAAAGTTTTTCCATCGGAGCGGGTGAGCAGGCACGCTTCAATCTGCCCAATGCGCAGGCCGCCATTCTCAATCGCGTGACAGGCGGCGATCCTTCGTCCATTCACGGCCGCCTGTCTTCCAACGGTCGGGTATTCCTCATCAATCCCAACGGTGTCGTCATCGGGCCCGGTGGCAAGGTAGAGACAACGGGATTCATCGCCAGCACGCGAGACGTGAGCAGCGAACGCTTCATGGCTGGCAAGTCCTTGAATTTCATCGGCGACTCCACCGCCAAGGTGCAGAACCTCGGCACCATCGACGTCAGCAACGGCGACGTCCTGCTGATCGGCGCGCGGGTGGAAAACGCGGGAACCGTCAACGCCCGGCAAGGCGTGGCCGCGTTATTGGCCGGTAACGAAGTGCTGTACGCACCCGATGCTGCCAGCCGCATCGTCATCCGCTCCGGGGTGGACGCCTCGGCCTCGACGGCCGGCGTGGACAACAGCGGCGTCATCCACGCCGCACAGGCGGAACTGCAAGCCGTGGGCGGCAATCCCTGGACATTGGCGGTCAATCACGGCGGCGTCATCGATGTCAGCAACGTCAACAACGTCGGTGGCCGCGTGTTGATCACCGGCCCCAATGTGCAGATCGGAAGCAATGCCGTGATCGACGCCAGCGGCGAGCTTGGCGGCGGCGACATACTGATCGGCGGCGACTACCAGGGCAAGAACGCCGCGGTCCAGAACGCCCAGACCACGGTGGTGCAGAAAGGAGCACAGATCAAGGCTGATGCGCTTGGCGCAGGCGACGGCGGCAAGGTGATTGTCTGGGCCGATGGCAAGACGACTTATCAGGGGATGATTTCCGCCCGCGGAGGCACGACGGGCGGCGACGGCGGCTTTGCCGAAGTCTCCGGCAAGGACGTACTGGATTTTCGCGGTACGGCCGACCTGCGCGCGCCGCGCGGCAAGACCGGCACCCTGCTGCTGGATCCGACGGACATCACCATCGGTCTGGCTGCCAACAGACCCTCAGGCGGCGATACGGCTGACCGCTCCTGGGTTGCCAAGGAAGATCTCGAAGCCGCGCTTGGTGCGGCCAACGTCATCGTTTCCACCAAATCCAGCGGCCAGGGCCACGGCGACATCACCATCGATTCGTCCATGAACGGCCAGAGCATCCACACGGCCGGCATCTATACCGTGCTCACCCTTCAGGCCCAGCGCGACATCCTGATCGATAACGACTTCAGAGTGACCGGTTTTGCCCGGCTCGATCTGGAGGCCGGGCGCAACATCGCGGTGGGCGCCGACAAAAGCCTGACCGGGGGACTCGGCGGTCTGACGCTGGCAGCCGGTCTCACCGACGCCAACGGCGGCATTCAGGCGGGAACGGGATCTTCCGTGAACATGGATTACACCCACACGGAATACAGCGCCTACGACTTCGACAACGATGGCGGCGTATACAAGGGCGGGATGCGCTTCTTCGTGCCTGACGCCGCCAAGGCAAGTGGTCTGGATGCCTGGGTTGGCAGTTTCGAGGCAATCGAAACCTACCTCGGCGACAAGCGGTTCTTCCACGATACCGCCTATTCCTCGGAAGGTCCGGGTCTGAACAGTGCCGGCTTCTACTACTATCCGGACGATTACCTCGATCGCGGCGATTCGCCGCAAGATCCTCTTCCCAATATCAGCACGTCGAATGGCAACGTCAGCCAGAACGGTGGCCTGCCTGCGGGGACGAGCGGAACGGTATATGTGTATGACGGTCCCGTTATCAACTTGGGCCCTTTCGTCGCCGGTTTCGATTCCTTGACCGGCGAACCGATCTACGATGCCAACGACATGCGTTTGGTGTCGAAGAGCGACCTCAGCGATTGGGACATCAAGGTCAGCGGCGGCACCAAGAGTGTGAAATTCGAAGCGCAGCGACCAATGTATCCGCCGGTCAGCCTGTTTAGTGACGAAGTCGAAAAAAGCCTGGCGCTCTTCCTTGCCGTATATACCCAGCCGCCTGCCATCCCCAAAGATCTGGGTGTCGCCCTTGCCGCCTTGTATGAGGGGCTGAAGAACAAGCCCAATAGAACCGAGCTGGAAAACAAGCAATTGCACGACCTGACGTTTGCCATCCGCGCGGCACAAGAGAATCTCCTAACGAACGAAATGTCTGGTCTGAAGTTCCAGGAAACGGTCCTGAGCGGACGATTGGAGAACGAGAAGGAGAAGCTGGCTCAGGCAATCGCGGACAGGGCACAGCTTCCGGAGAAAGCAGGCCTCAATCTTGGAATGCTGATAGGCAGCGGAGCAGACCCCCTCGGAGAAATGATTGAGAAGGCCGATAAGAAAATCGCGTCTCTGCAACAGTCGGTCGATTCGCTGCAATCCGAGCTCAAGGAAAACCGGTTACAGCAAAGAGCGGCGCTAGAGGGGAATGCGGCGACGTGGCTGACTAATTACATTCTTTGGCAGCAGGCTAAGGAAGCCTACGGTCGGCAATTCTTCTAGAGACAGACTCGGCGGTAATTCATGAATCCAATCCCTTTCTTTCCGGTCCTGTTGCTGGCCACCGCTTTTCCCACGCTGGCGCAGACAGCTGCACCCGCCGCACCGGCTCCGTTTGTCGCCGCCAGCGAGCCCGCCGTGAAGGGCGCAGCTATCCGTGCACTGGTGTTCATCTCTGATGCGGCACAGATGGATGCCAGGGGGCGTGCACTGGATTCCTTGCGCCTGCAGACATCTGGTTTGCCGGTGGATGTCTCGCAGGCGCCGCTGCTGCAAGGCCCCGGTTTCGCCGAACTCCTGCAGGAGCGCGGATTGATTGGCGCGCCGCTGGATAGCGCGGCCATCTCGCGCCTGCATGCCGCGGTGTACGACTGGCTGCGCACGCATGGCCAAGGCGCGGCGGTAGTCATTCCCGAGCAGGACGCCACCAATGGCGTGGTGCAGGTGCTGGTGCGCCAACCCAGGTTAGGCACGCTCAAGGTGGAAGGCGCCCGCGAATTTTCCGAAAGCAGTTACCTAGACGCAGTTCGTGCCAGGCCGGGTGCGCCGATCAACATGCAAGCGCTGGACGAGGACCTGGCCTGGATCGGCCGTTCCAACCCTTTCCGCTCCGCAGTGGCCGTGGCTGCGCCAGGTGGGCAGCCCGGCGAAACCGACCTGACGCTGCAAGTCACCGAACAACGTCCATGGCGATTGAATCTTTGGGCTGAAAACACCGGCACCGACAGCACCCAGCGCGAACGTCTGGGCGCGGGCTTCACCTACGGCAACATGTTCGGCCTGGGTCATATCGCCGGCTACCATTTGTCGACCAGTCCTGATGCGCGCAGCTATGTCGGCCATACCGTGATCTACAGCGTGCCGCTGCCCTGGCGCGATACGCTGAACATCAGCGCCAACTACGCCCGCATTCACGCCAGGTTGCCCGCACCGTTGGATTCCGATGGCACATCCAGCGCTGTCAGCCTGCGCTATGACAAATCGCTGCCCGCATGGAACGGCCTGAGCCAGGCTGCATCGCTGGCGCTGGCCTACAAGTCGTCGAACAACAACCTGCTGTTCTCCGACATACCGGTGGTGGATAACACCACCAACATCGTGCAACTGGAGGGTGGCTATGAGCTGAGCGGCGCCGACCGCTGGGGCGATACCCGGGGTCACCTCTTGCTTGTTCTTTCCCCTGGCGGTGCGATGGATGACAACAGCGACAAGGCGTTCGACGCCAGCCGCGCCGGCGCCAAGGCCAACTACCAGTACCTCAGGTTGACTGTTGACCGCAGTACCGATCTTCTCGCCGGCTGGCAGTGGCGGGTGAACCTTGTCGGCCAATGGGCCAGCGAAAACCTGCTGGGCACGGAGCAGATCGGCTTGATGGGCATGTACGGCGTACGGGGATTCGAGGAAGGCGGGCTGTATGCCGACCAGGGTGTGTTGTGGCGCAACGAAATCGGGCCGCGTGCGTTTGCACTGGGCAGTTCAGGGGGACAGATGCGCGTATTCGCCACGCTGGACGCAGCATCTGCGCGCAGCGTCAACCGCCTGCCGGGCGAGCGAAGTTATCGCTTCAGCAGCGCTGGTCTGGGCATGAACCTGCTCTTTGCCGGCGCCAACCTGTGGCTGGAAGTCGCCAAACCGATAGACACCAACTGGGACGATAAGGGAGGCTGGCGCGCCCATGCCGGCATACGCTGGGCATATTGAGCCGCCGGGCACGCCGGTAGTCGGCGTGCAGCGTGACTGCCTCCTGATCGAAAGGAGCAATGAAGAAGATCCGATGTGGCGACGAGAAAGCCATTCGTCAGATTTTTTTCCAGCAGTACCGACCTGCGCCGGAGTCGCAGGCCATTGGATTTGAACATGTTGTTTCTTCAGAATGGAATAAGTGCCACTTCCGTTCTTTAGAGCTCACCCTCCGAGCTCGCCATCTTTCTGCAGATCTCTTCCACCGGCGCTCCCAGCCCACCCCCATCAAGTAAAAGAAAAACATAAAAAGCCCTGCCATATGCGGTTTCCGCATATGCAAAAGCCAAACGATTCGTTCTGGAAATGTTTCGGGGTTCTTACAATCCCCGACCCTAGTCTCTCTTTGGCAGTGCATTTCCATGAAACCTATCGAGCACCTGCGTCAAGCATCCCTTTCTTCTTTATCCCGTCGTCGTCAGCTTCTGAGAATTGGCGCCACCTTGCTCGGGGCTGCTGCTGCGTACGCCATGGGCGGGTCGGCGTTGGCCGCCAATGATGTCATTCGCATCGGCGCGCCGTTGCCGGTGACCGGGGCGCTGTCGCCGGAAGGGGCGAAGCTGCGGCAGGGTTACGATCTCTGGCTGGAGCAGGTGAACGGCGCCGGTGGCATCAAGGTGGGCGACAAGCGGCGCAAGGTCGAACTGGTGTTCGGCGACTATCAGTCCAACACGCCGCGCGCAGTGCAGCTGGCGGAAAAGCTCATCGTCGAAGACAAGGTCGATTTCCTATTTTCACCCTTTGGCTCCGGTGCGACCAAGGCCGTGAGTTCCGTCGCCGAGAAATATCAGATCCCGATGATTGCCTCGTCGGCGTCGTCCTACGAAGTGTTCGATCAGGGTTACAAGAACCTGTTCGGCATCTACACCGATAACAGCACGCTGAGCGAGCCGATTGCAACGCTGGTGCGCGAGAAGGGGCCGGAAATCCGTCGCGTCGCGATCCTGGCGCGGAACGATCTGTATCCGCTGTCGCTGGCCAACGAGTTTGAAAAATCAGCGAAGAAGCGCGGTTTCGAGGTCGTGTACTTCGAGCGCTATCCGATCGGCACGCTCGATCATGCCGCTGCCATCAGCCAGCTGCGCGCCGCCAAGCCTGACTGGGTGGTCGTCACCGGTTATATCAATGACCTGATCCTGGTGCGCAAACAACTGGCAGACCAAAGGATCAAGACGCCGGTGCTGACCATGATCAATGGCCCCGCGTATCAGGAATGGGCGGACGCTTCCGGCGCGCTGGCCGAGAACGTCACGACCGCAAGCTGGTTCCACTCGGTGCTGCGTTACAAGTCCAAGGACGTCTTCGGCTCGACCGAGCGCTTCGTGAAGCTGTTCCAGGACAAGTTCAAGACGGCACCGGACTTTACCCAGGCATCCGGCGCAGGCAGCGGCGTGTTGTTGCAAATGGCCATCGAGCGCGCTGGCAGCGTAGAACATGAAAAGGTGCGTGCAGCCCTGCGCGAAGGCAAGTTTGAAACCTTCTTCGGCCCGCTGAGCTTCGATCCGACCGGCATCGCCAATTCCTATACGCCGCCGGTGTTCCAGATCCAGGACCGCAAGGTGACGGTGGTGTATCCGCCGGAAGTGAAGAACGCTGAATTCCGGTTGGGCACGCGCTGATCCATGTACTGGCAAATCATCATCAACGGCCTCCTGCTGGGAGGCCTTTATAGTTGCATCGCCGCGGGCTTTTCATTGGTCTGGGGCGTGCTCAACATCATCAACATCCTGCACGGCTCGCTGATCGTTCTGGGTGCCTACATCGCGTACTTTGCGCATGCCGCGTTCGGGCTCAATCCATTTTTCACTGCCGTGCCGATCGGCTTCGTGGTGTTTGTCCTGGGCTATGTGTTGCAACGCACGGTCATCAACAAGGTGGTTGGCAAGCCTGTCCTGATCACACTGTCGCTGACGTTCGGACTTGATCTGATCCTCAACGACGGAATGATCTCCCTGTTCCGTGCCGACTACCGCAAGGTGATCTTTGATCCGCCGCTGCCGGTGCTGGAACTGGGCAGCGTCCTGATTCCTGCGGACCGTCTGATTGCCACGCTGATCTCGCTGGCGTGCGTGCTGGTGATCTGGCTGTTGATGCGGACTACCCGACTGGGCCGAGCCATCATCGCTGTGCGCTCGGACATCGCCACCGCCCCGCTCATGGGCATTCGTGTGCGCGATGTGTATGCCATGAGCTTTGCCATTGCCGCAGGGCTGGCCGGCATCGCGGGTGCGCTGCTGGCCGCCATCTTCCCGATCTCGCCGCTGATGGCTGGCGGGTATATGGGCAAGTCCTTCGCCATTTGCGTGTTTGGCGGTTTGGGCAACTTGCCGGGAGCAATTGCGGGCGGCATGGCACTGGGCCTGATCGAGAGTCTCGCTTCGGCATGGTTCGGGCCGCAACACACCGTCACCGTCTCCTTCTGCCTGCTGATCGCCCTGCTCTATTTCAGGCCGAACGGCATGTTCGGAAAAAAAGGCTTCGAATGAACATTTCCTTCTTTCAGAACCGCCCCTACTGGACGGCGGTGGTGTCTGCAATCGTCGTTGCATTGATCACGGCCGGGTTGATCCAGTCCGGCAGCGCTTACGTGCTGCGCCTGGTGACGACCTTCGCCATGTACGCCGCGCTGGCCTACTCGTGGAACATGATCGGCGGCATTGCCGGCTATCCGGCATTCTCGACCGCCGCGTTCTTCGGGCTGGGTGCGTATGTGGCGGGTGTGACGCAGACCGCAGGCGCATCGCTGTTGACCGCCACGCTTCTGGCCGGTGGCATCGCAGGTTGCTTTGCCGTCGTGCTGGGACTGCTGCTGCTCCATTTGCGCGGGCACTACTTTGCGATCGCCACCGTGGTGGTGGCCGAAGTCTTGCGCGAGATCGTGCTGAACACACCGAACATTACCGGCGGCGGCATGGGCCTGAACCTGCCCTTGTTGAGCGGCAGCGTGCTCGATCAGGCCGGCGTGTATCTGGCATCGATGGCGGCCTGCGCGTTCGTCGCGTTTCTGGCGAACCTGCTGCTCAAGCGCAGCCAGGCCGGCTTCGCGTTGAGCTGCATCGAGCAGAACGAAGCAGCCGCTGCCACCCTGGGAGTCGATGCCCGCAAGTACAAGGTCATCGCGTTCGCGCTGGCGAGCGCATTGCCGGGTGCGGTGGGCGCGGTCTACGCGTCGTGGGTCAACTACATCGATCCGGGTGATGTGTTTGAAATCGCATACTCGGTGAAGCCCATCATCATGGCCTTGCTCGGCGGTGCGGGCACCCTCATCGGGCCGCTCGTGGGCGCGCTCAGCTTCATCGGCGTGGAAGAACTGGTCTGGCGCAATCTGCTGCATTTCCACAGCGGCATGTTGGGAATCCTGATCGTGCTGCTGGTGATCTGGATGCCGAATGGACTGGTTGGCGTGGTTGGCGCATGGCGCAACCGCAAGAGCAAGAAAAAGGAGCAGGTGGTATGTCAGCCAGTTTGATGGAGCTGAAAAATGTGACGCGCAATTTTGGCGGCGTCAGGGCGATCAATGGCTTGAACCTGAATATCCGGGCTGGCGAGCTGATCGGATTGATCGGCCCGAATGGCGCCGGCAAGACGACCCTGATCAATCTGATGACGGGCGTGCTGCGC
>JAEZHR010000187.1 GCA_023416415.1 Pseudomonadota bacterium | reverse complement strand
GGCCGATGGTGTCCGGACAGACGATGCGGTAGGTGTCGGCCAGTTCGGCGGCGATGTCGTCGAAGTCGCGCCCGGTGCGCGCCAGGCCGTGCCACATGACAAGGGGAGTCGCGTCCGGGCGGCCCCATGCAACGTAATGGATTTCGCGGTCCAGGCAGCGGATGTAATGAGAGGTCGGTTGCATGATCGGATTGGAGATTTGGCTCATTTCGCACTCCAGCTACGCAGTTTGCCGACAATGCCGCTCGGGAAGAAATAGACGGAAAGAATGAACAGCACGCCCAGCCACAGCAGCCACCGATCCGGCGAGAGCAGGGTGGACAGGATCGGGATCGATTGCGTGACTTCGGTGCCCATGCGCATGAGCACCTGCAGGTAGTTCTGTGCCAGCAGGAACAGCACTGCGCCGATCGCCGCGCCGTACATCGTGCCCATGCCGCCGATGACGACGATGAGCAGGATGTCGATCATGATCTCGAACGACAGCGAGGTGTCCGGTCCGTTGTAGCGCAGCCAGATCGCCAGCATGCAGCCGGCCAGCGTGGCAAACAGCGCGGCCAGCACGTTCGACATCGTGCGGAACACGACGGTGCGGTATCCGATCGCTTCGGCCCGGAAATCGTTCTCGCGGATGGCCTGCAGCACGCGCCCGAACGGCGAGTTCACGATGCGCAGCATGGCCAGAAACAGCACGACGGCGGTGATGAACAGCAGGTAGTAGGTGATCAGCCGGCCGTCGATCCATGCGCCCATGACCTTGTCTTCGACCAGCAGGAAGGCGGGCGTGAGCACTTCCGGCATGCGGAAGTTGATGCCGTCTTCACCGCCGGTGACGTGCGACAGCTGCGAGGCCAGCGTCATGAAGGCCGAGGCCACGGCGAGCGTGATCATCGCGTAGAAGATCGCGCGCACGCGCAGTGAGAACAGGCCGATCACCAGCGACAGCACCAGCGAGAGTGCCAGCGCGCACAAGATGCCGACGGCAATGCTGCTCCAGCCCGCGCCCATGTTGGCGCTGGCAATCGCCACGCCGTAGGCGCCGATGCCGAAGAACATGGTGTGCGCGAAGGAGACGATGCCGGTGTAGCCGAGCAGCAGATCGTAGCTGGCGACCAGCACGATGAAGATCAGGATCTTGGCTGCGACGTTCAGTGCCTTGGCGCCCGGGAACAGGAAGGGCGCGAAGGCAAGTCCGAACAGGAGGGCCAGCAGGATGACCGTCAGCACGCGGTTGCGCGGCAGGTCGTGCGAGAGAAGACGAGCGATCATGATGCTTACCTGTTCGTGACCTGATACAGCCCCTGCGGACGCCACAGCAGAATGCCGACCATCAGCAGGATGTTGGAAAAGAGCGCGACCTTGGGGGCGAGAAAGCCTGTGTAGTTGGCCAGCAGGCCGACCAGCAGCGCGCCGAGGAAGCAGCCGCCGGTGGAGCCGAGCCCGCCGATGATGATGACGATGAAGATCAGCACATTGACCTGTGCGCCCATCTGCGGAATCACGCTCTGCTGGTACAGCCCCCACATCACGCCGCCCAGTCCGGCCAGCGCGGAGCCGGCGATGAACACCCCGATGAACAGGCGTTTGATGCGATAGCCGAGGCTTTCCACCATCTCGCGATCCTGCACGCCGGCGCGAATCAACAGACCCAGCTTGGTGCGATTCAGGATCAGCGTCATGGCCGCGAACACGAGCAGTCCTACGATGACGGCGAACACGCGGTATTTTTCGATGGCGGCGTCGCCGATCAGGAAGGCGCCGCGCATCGAGTCGGGCAGGTTCAGCGCGATCTGTTGCGGTCCCCACAGGACCTTGATCATTTCTTCGCCAACCACCATGCCGCCCATCGTGATCAGGATCTGCTTCAGGTGCTGGCCATAGACGGGCGCGACCAGCACGCGTTCGAAGAACAGGCCGATCGCGCCAGCGACGATCATCGCCGCGAGCATGGCCGTGCCGATGGCGCCGAGATTGAGCAGCAGGCTTTCCGAGCCCATCCATCCCGGCATGCGTCCAAGCACCGAGACGGCGATGAAGGCCCCGAGCGCGATGAACATGCCGTGCCCGAAGTTAAGCACGTCCATCAGACCGAAGATCAGCGTCAGGCCCGAGGCGATGATGAAGATGATCAGACCCATGGCGAGGCCTGCGAGCGTGAGCGTGAGCCAGGTCGAGCTGGAACCGATCAGCGGCAGGCCGATCGCGGCCAGCGCCGGTACCAGCGCCAGCGGCGCCCAGTCGATCTGCTTCAGGGCGCTTGGCGCGGCCAGCTGCGCGCCGGGTGCGGCAGCAGCGGGGGCGGGTTGGATTTGTTCCATGTTGTCTCCGTTTCAAACTGCTGTGCGTCGGCTGCCGTCCGTCCGACTCTGCGTTGCTTGCACGCGGCGAGTCGGATGGAGCGGGATGGCGGCAACGGTCCAGCCAATGCGGGCATCCGCATGACCGTCGCATGCTCCCGGCCTTTCTTTCCGGCGGGACGGCAGCCGATCAGTGGGTGATTTCCCTTGTTGGATCTCCGTGAGGCAAGGAATCAGTGATGCGCCGCCAGCGACAATCCCAGCAGCTTCGTCTGCAGCGCTTCATCTTCCGCCAGCTCCGCCATCAGCCCGCGATGCACGATCTTCCCGTCGTCCATCACGGCAACGGTGTCACCCAGCTGCCTGGCGAAGTTGAAGTTCTGCTCGACCAGCAGGATCGTCGTGTCGGTCTGCTTCAGTTCGCGGAAGGCCGCAATCATGTTGGCGATGATGGCCGGCGCCAGACCCTTGCTCGGCTCGTCGATCAGCAGCAGCTTGCGCGGCTCGACGATCGCGCGCGAGACCGCCAGCATCTGCTTCTGTCCGCCCGAAAGCTTGCCGGCCGGGTGCAGCCAGAACTTCTTCATCGCCGGAAACAGGCCGAAGATCCAGTCCAGGCGCTTCTCGTCGATGTCTTCCAGCCGGGCGGCGCCGCGCGCGGCCAGCAGCATGTTTTCCTTGACCGTCAGGTCGCCGAAGATGCCCATGTTCTCCGGCACGTAGGCGATGCCGGTCTGGGCGATCTCGGGCGTCGACTTCTTCGTGATGTCCTGGCCGTCGAACGTGATCTTTCCCTGGGATGCCTGCCACAGTCCCATGATGGTGCGCAGCGTCGTGGTCTTGCCGGCTCCGTTGCGGCCCAGCAGCATGGTCAGCTGGCCGCGCGGCACTTCGAGGTCGACCCCGTGCAGGATGTGATAGGCGCCGATGTGGGTATGCACGCCTTCGAGCTTGAGCAGCGTTTCGTTCATGCCGCGTCCTCCACCGGCGCGAGGCCGAGATAGGCTTGCTGCACCACCGGCGAGGCGATCACGGTTTCCGGTTCGCCGTCGGCCATCAGGGTGCCGTTGTGCAGGGCGATGATGCGATCGGCCAGTTCGCGCACCACGTCCATCTTGTGCTCGACCAGCAGGATGGTCTTGTGCGTCTGCGTCTTCAGGGTACGGATCAGGTCGAGAATCACCGGCACCTCATCCACGCTCATGCCGGCGGTCGGTTCGTCGAACATGTACACGTCCGGATCGAGCGCCATCAGCAGGCCCACTTCCAGCTTGCGCTGATCGCCGTGCGGCAGGGCCGAGGCATGCACGTCGCGCCTGGCCGTCAGGGCGACGACTTCGAGTACGTGTTCTGCACGCTCGATCAGGTCCTTGTGGCGGTTCCAGACGTTCCAAATGTCCAGGCCGAGATGACGGCGCGCCTGCAAGGCCAGGCGCACGTTTTCCATGACGGTCAGGTTCGGGAACAGGCTGGTCAGCTGGAACGCGCGCCCGAGGCCGGCATGCGTGCGCGCCGAGACCGGCATGTTGGTAATGTCGATGTCGTTGAGCAGTACCTGACCTTCGGATGCCTTCAGCTGGCCGGAAATCAGATTGAAATAGGTGGTCTTGCCCGCGCCGTTTGGCCCGACGATGGCCGTCAGCGTGCCGCTCTCGAATTTGCACGAGACGGCATTGACGGCAACGTGCCCGCCGAAGCGGATCGTCAGGTCGCGGGTTTCGAGCGAGACCTTTTCGGAATGGGACATGGAAGTCTCCGCCGCCAGCGCCTCGACGACCAGTCCTTCTCCCCCGAAGGATTGCGGTCGCGGCAGGGCAGGCGGCTATCGATGAATCAACGCCCCCGCAAGCGAGGGCGCACGGCAAATCAACGCTTGTTCGTGATCGGCACGTTCATCTCTTCCGGCTTGATCTCGCGGATCAGCTCCGGAATGCCCCAGGCCACGTTCGGATCGACCTTGATCTTGAAGTGGTACATCGACTGCATGGCCTGATGGTCTTCCTTGCGGAAGGTCATCTTGCCCTTGGGCGTGTCGAAGCTCATGCCTTCCATCGCGGCGATCAGCTTCTCGGTGTTGGCGTCGCCACCGGTCTTCTTCAGTGCCTCGACCAGTGCCATGCCGGCTGCCATGCCGCCTGCGGTGAAGAAATCGGGCGGGCTGTTGTGGCGCTTCTGGTGTTCGGCCACCAGCCAGTCGTTGGCCGGATTCTTCGGGATGCCGTAGTAGTAATAGGCCGCGCCTTCCATGCCCGGGAAGGCCTTGTAGGAGGCCATCGCCGGCAGGATGTTGCCGCCGCTGGCAACCTCAATGTTGAAGCGCTTCGGATTCAGGTCGGCCAGCTTGCCCAGCGGCGACGGACCGGCCCAGATCACGAAAATGAACTTGCGGCCCGGCTTGTCCTTGAGCGCGTCGAACATGCGCTGGGCGCCGGCCGTGAAGTCGGTGGTATTGCCCGGCAGGTATTCCTCGTGCACCAGCTTGGCCTGCTTGAGCGCGCCCTTGAAGGCCTTGACGCCGTCGCGGCCGAAGGCCGTGTCCTGGGCCATGGTCGCGATGGTCACGCCTTCCTTATCCAGCGCCACGGCGTTGGAAATGGCGTCCTGGGAAGAGTTGCGACCGGTGCGGAAGATGTAGCGGTTCCACTTCTCGCCGGTGATGGAGTCGGCCACGGCAGGTTCGACCAGCAGGATGTTGCGGTACTCCTCGGCCACCGGCAGCATCGCCAGCGCATCGCCGGAGGCGGTCGGTCCGACCGCGATGTCGACGCGGTCGTCAGCGTAGGCCGAAGCGAGCTGCGACTTGGCCACGTCCGGCTTGCCCTGGGTGTCCTTTTCGATGACGACCAGCTTGTTGCCGTTGACGGTCATCGAACCCTGGGTTGCATACTCCAGACCCATCATCAGTCCGATCTGGGTCTGCTTGCCGTAAGCCTCGAGCGCGCCGGTCTTGCCGTAGACGTGGGCGATCTTGATGTCTTTGGCGAAGGCGGATGCGGAGCTTGCGCACAGCGCGACGGCGAGCGCCGCCAGAAGTGGGTGTCTCATGTCTCTTCCTTGTTGGATGTCGTTATTGATTTTTCTGCCGGCTCTCCGTGCGTTGCAAACGGGAGCAGGCTCGCTTCAGATTACCTGATGTGTCCGGGAATTGAAAAGTAGTAAAAATACGATCCCAACCGTATGTTCCAAAAGGCAAAAGCCCCGGCGGGTCGGCGGCCTGCTGCCATGTCCGAAAATGGCTAGACCGGGTTCCGGTGCGGATGTAATGACCCAGCGAATCCTGCTCAGGTCAGGCTGCTAAAGCAAATGTTGCGGCGGGTGTTCTCATGCCCAGCGCCTGGTGGGGACGCCGGTTGTTGTAGAACGCGATCCAGTCTCCAATGGCCCG
>JAEZHR010000137.1 GCA_023416415.1 Pseudomonadota bacterium | reverse complement strand
CCCGCGAACGCGGGCTTTCTCTTTTTGTGCTTTCTGTTTGTGCTTCCTGCTTGAGCTGGCGTCGCCACTACCGGAAGCTGCGGGATTCGAGCAGCAACGGATTTCCCTGGACGCGGGCGGCGACCATGCGGCGCGCCACGCCGCAGATCCGGGCCTCGAATGCCTGGAAAATTTCCAACGGTCCGAACTGCCCGGCCTGATGTGGCGCCAGTCCGGCAAGCGCCTCTTTCGATATGAGGCATCGGCGTCTTTCGAAATCGAGCGTGGTGACGGTGAACACAACGCCTTCCGGCGTTAACGCGGGACCTGCAAGGGACTGAGACATATTCGATCCTTTTCATGAGCGGCCGGAAGTGCCCCGGCATTCGAAACACAATGCGCTGGCTGCGTTCGCAAGGCAAGCGCTATCGAACCGATGTTTCGTTTTGCTCAGGCGCGCCGGGCGCCGGCTTTCGAGGCGTTGGCTGCCAGCGTGCGCCGGGCAGGCCGCTTCGCTTCACCCGCACAGGAACGCCCCGGTGCCGACTCAGCGCGCAAGTTTCGATGTGCCAATGCGCATCGCCGTCAACCTGCGCTCCCATAGCGCGACGCCGAGTCCCGCCAGGCAGATCAGGATCACGCCCAGCAGTGTCAGCAGGCTCGGAAACTGATCGAACACGATCCAGCCTAGCGCCGCAGCGGAGACGATCTGGAGATAGCTGAACGGCGCAAGCAGGCTTGCCTGGGTGCGGCTGAAGGCGATGATCTGCAACCAGTGGCCGACGAAGCCCGTGATGCCGGTTGAAAGCAGCAGTGTCCACTCCCAAGCGGAGAGTTCGGGAATCTGCCAGATCCACGGCAGGAGGAGCGTAAGGGATACGGTGCCGATCAGTCCGCCGTAGTAGTTCGTGGTGAGCGGATCGTCGTGTGCCACGCGCCGCGTGGAAACCTGGAACAGGGCGAATGCCAGCGCGGTTAGCAGACCCAGTGCGACCCCGACCGGATCAAGTTGCGCTCCGGGGCGCACGACGATCAGCACGCCGGCAAAACCGACGATGACGCCCAGCCAGCGATGCACGCGATGCGGTTCATGCAGCAGCCAGGGCGCCAGCGCAACCAGGAACAGCGGCGCCATGAAGTTCAGCGCGGTGGCTTCGGCAATCGGCAGCCGGCCCAGCACGCTGAAGAACATGATCGTGGTCGCAACCATCAGCAGGCCGCGCACGAACTGGCGCGATAGCGATCGGGTGCGAAAGATCGCCATGCCGCGTCGGGGCAGGACCACGGCGGTCATCACGGCAATGTGTATGGCGTAGCGGAACCACGTGATCATCAGGACCGAGACACCGGCCATGGCGAGCCATTTACCTGTCGCATCCAGAGTGGAGAGTGTCCAGAGGCCCGCGATATGAAGAAGAATGCCGCTCTTGTTCAAACTAGTCCTTTATAGGCTTGCCGCATGGCGGTCCCTGCAATTGCCCCGACGGGCGTGAAACGAGGTGCATTGCAAAGACCAAAGACGTTCGCTCGCACCCGCGGCCGGTTGAGCACAAGAAAGGATCTGTGGCGCGCCGCCACACTGCTCCACCACGCTTCCGTTTCTCGGCCTGCCTTTTTCTTCAGCCCGCCCTTTTCGCCTCGAATGACGAAATGCGTCCGGAATTCTCCAGCCAGAGGTCGCCGCCGCGCTCGAGCAGCATGCCGCCGACGAGCAACTCCCGGTCGTCCCATGCGCGCACGGTCGGTCCGTCGGCGCTTGGTTCTCCCTTGTAGGCGACGATCATCAGCGCGCGATAGCCGCTGCGGATCAGTTCCACGTGCTTCTGCCGCTCCGGATAGCCTAGCGACAGATTCTTGTGCTCGGTGTGTGCCAGCCAGAAGAAGTAGCTGTTGCTGACATCCGGGAACTTGATGTGCTCGTCCTCCCACACGCGCAGGAAGACGGTTTTGTCCCGCTCGCGCACGCTTCCCCACGAGAATTCCCGGTCGGCCAACGGTGCGCCGAGTTCTTCGAAAAAAGCCGACATCGACATAGCTCCCCCCTTTTTATCGTGGTTCACCCGCACGGCCTGACTGTCCGCCGTACCGGGGGGAGAATACGACATTCCCTTGCAAATGCGAAATAGTGCCCCCGGCCGGCCATTCCGGCGCGGCTCCTGGGTCAGGAACAATTCACCGCAGCCCGCCATCGAATTTCCCGGACAAGGCAAGCAGGAGGAATCAATGGACGCCTCATGGATCGTCTCGGCAAACGCAGGAAGGGCAATGATCTTCGCCCAGGAGAATCTGACGGAACCGCTCAGGGAGATCAGCGACATGACAAATCCGGCCGTGCGCCTGCGCACTTCCGAAGCCCAACACGACAGGATCAGCCCGACTGCGGCAGAAAAGACCTTCCACAACGTCGGTGGTCCCTCGCCCAACAAGACCTATCAGCCGCACCTGACGCCGGAGGAGAATCAGAGTATAGAGTTCGCGCGCGCCATCGCGGAGTATCTGCGCCAGGGTCAGAACGAGGGACGCTTCAGGAACGTGACGCTGGTGGTGTCGCCCGAATTTCTCGGTGTCCTGCGCGAGCAACTCGACCCGAACGTGAAAAATGCCGTCAGCAAGGAAATCAACAAGGACTATACGTACCTAAAGGGCGCAAAGCTGCTCGAGATGCTGAAACAATAGCGCGGCGCACCGGCCGGCGTGCCGGCTCAGGGTACGGCGTGCCAGTGCGCGGGCGAGATGACATCCGGACAGGGAGAATCAGGCAGCATCATGATCGGCTTGAGACTGGCGGCCGCTCGGAAAGCATAGTCGTCCGCCTCGGCACGCGCGGAAGTGGCGCGCGCGTAGGCGGCGGCACTGCATGCGGTCCAGGCCTGCACGTTGGCCGGATCGCGCTGCGCATGATCCTGATAGGCGGCAGCGAGCTTGCCGAAGCGAATGCGGTCGGCGGCACTTGCCGCCGCAGGCGCAGGGCTTGCGGGAGTGTCTGCGCTGACGCCTGCGCCCGGCGATGCTCCGGCTTCATTGCCGCCGCCGGTTGCGGAGCGCAGCGTGAGCATGGTCAGCCCGCCTCCCGGATGGTCCGGCTTGTAGGCACCGAGGGTGCGCGCGTCAATGACGCGCATGCCGTAGCGGATATTGTGATTGTTGACGTTGGTGAACTCGTAGTCGCTGGTGCCGGGTATGCGCGTATATTCGGAACGCTTGTTCGGTTCCACCACAGTCAGCATGTCGCCGGCAAACTCGACTTCGATGACGTAACCGCCGTCCGTCGCATAGATGCCACTGGTCTGCGCCTGCGAAACGCCGGGGCCCAGCGCCAGCGCCAGGAGCAGGACGCGAAGCAGGCCGGGATGCGTACCGCAAGCAAGGACAACGGATGAAGCAAGGAAAGAGCCGGGCTCGAAGGTGAAGGCGCGCATGGACGTACTTGGGAACGGGTTGGAAGGCCGACAGTCGGTCCACTACCGGAAGTCGTTGTCAGAGTGTAACAAACGCTATGAACGCCTTGCACCCTTTCACCCGGCTCCGTGCTGCCTGTGCAACAACCGTCAACGCCGCTGCCACCACCTGCGCAGCGCGACCCATTTTTCCTCCAGCCAGATCATCAAGTCGCCGACCGGCTTGCGCAGAAAGGGAATATCCTGGGCGAGCAGCAACAAACCGATGGGGATGAATTCGAACCCGAGTATCGGCAGAATGCCGAAGAAGCCGCTGACCACCAGCAGCAGACCCAGCGGCAATCGCCATGGGCGTGACTGCGGCTGGCGCAGGCAGCGGATCGCCCGCACGACCCTGTCGGGCGCTTCCTGTTCCAGCCCGCGATAAGCCTGTTCCAGCCGGTCCTTGCCATCGTCCGTCATGCGCGCCTCCATCTTTCCGGGTGGCGTGATGCCAGCCGTCTCCATTGGATGATGCAGTACCAGATTCGTGCGAAATGTCCCGCACACGACCCGGCGCGATTGAACTTGCGTTTTTTCTGGCGGCTCCAAGCGGCTATGGAGGAGACCCATCGATGAACAAGCGTGTGCCGGAGCCGCGCGACCGCGCGAACAGGGGATCAGTGGGGCCGTCCGGGCCGGCCAGCGGCAACGCGATCGACGCCGCGGACGGCGATCGCGCCCGCAAGCGGGACGTGATCCATCAGCTTGCGATAGAGGCCGCGGGTATCGGCGTGTGGGAATGGGACCTGCGCAGACACCAGCTCACGATCTGTCCGGCCGCCACTCGCATGCTGGACCTGACGGACGGCTACCAGACCCTTTCCGAAGACGACTGGCGCGGCATCCTTGCCGACGAGGATGCCGACAGAGTAAGGCTGGCCATCCAAAAGGCGGCATCACATGCCCGGCAGTTCAGCGCGGAGTATCCGCTGCGCCTGCACTCGGGCCGCATGATCTGGCTCCTCGTGCGCGGCGCGGTGACGCCGGATACGGCTGGCAGAGCCCAGCACATTACCGGCATCGTCATGGACATCACCGAGCGCAAGGTCATCGAACAGGCCTTGCGCGCGAGCGAGGAGCGCTTTCGCGTTCTTGCCGAAGCCAGCCCGGACGGCATCCTGGTTCTGGTCGGCGACCGGCATGTATTTGCCAACGCCTCGCTTGCACGCATGGTCGGCGCCGCCGAAGTCGGCGAAATCCTCAACCGCACTGTCCGCGACTTCGTCGATCCGTCCGCATGGGGCACCATGGATCGGACCTTCGAGAACGTGCTTGCCAGCCATGCCACCAGCGCGCCCCAGACCTGGCCCATTCGCCGCTTCGACGGCAACGTCGTGCACCTGCAGTGCATCGTCGGGCACGCACACTGGAACGGGCAACAGGCGGTACAGGTTCTGGTACGTGACCTGAGCCTGGAGCAAGCCTACGAGTCGCGTCTGCGCCTGATGAACGAGCGCCTGAAGCTGGCAGTGGAAGGCAGCGGGGAAGGCGTATGGGACTGGGACCTGCCCCTTGGCATTTACACCCTCTCGATGGAGCTGCGGAAGATTCTTGGCTTTTCCGGCGATCGGGAAACGCTGACCGACTCGGAGTTCGACGCGCTCGTGCATCCCGAGGACCGCAAGCGGCGTCATGCCGCCTTGCGCGAACTGCTCGAAGGCAGAACGCACCGTTATCACGGAGAATACCGGATCCACCATGCCGGCAACGGCTGGAAATGGGTGGTCTCGCGCGGCGTGGTGGTGGCACGCGACAAGGACGGAAAAGCGCTGGCGATGACGGGCATCGTCACGGACATCACTGCGCGCAAGGAGTCCGAGGCGCTGGTCTGGCGGCATGCCAACCTCGATCCGCTGACGGAGCTGTCCAATCGCCGCCACTTCATGAATCAGGCGGAAGACGCGCTGCGCATGTCCAGCCGTAGCGGCAACAAGGCGGCGTTGCTGTTCATCGATCTGGACGGCTTCAAGCAGATCAACGA
>JAEZHR010000136.1 GCA_023416415.1 Pseudomonadota bacterium | reverse complement strand
GCGAAGCACTCTGCCCGAGCAGGCCTCGTGTGTAGATCTCGGAGATACCACTAAAATAAAAAAAAAATCCGGCATTGGCAGATCGGGTGTACCAGGAAAGCGCCTCGGCATCGCCCTGCTTCACGCCCTTGCCCTCCTCATACAGGCGAGCAAGATTGAACTGCGCCAAACCGAAATCCAGATCCGCAGCCTTCCGGTACCACTGCGCCGCCTGGCTGAAATCCTGCTTCACTCCACGCCCCTGGGCATACATGAAACCCAGGTTGTTCTGCGCCAGCGGCAGGTTCTGGGCCGCTGCCTTCCGATAAAGCGAAACGGCCATCGCATCATCCTGCGGAACGCCTTTGCCGCGTGCATACAGAAATCCGAGATTCGTCTGTCCCAGTGCATGCCCCTTGTCCGCAGCCCGCTTGTACCAGTGCAATGCCTGGCCAAGGTCCTGCGGTACGCCATGACCGTTTTCGTACAAGGCACCGATGTTGGTTTCCGCCTGCGCAAAGCCTTGGGCTGCGGCCTTTTGGTACCAGGCGAGCGCCTGCGCATAATCGCGCGGCACACCATAGCCGCGCGCGTAGAAGAACCCGACTGAAGTCTGGGCCGGAGCAAAGCCCTTCTCAGCAGCTTGGCGATACCAGACCAAGGCCTGCTCATAACTGCGGGTGACGCCGAGACCGCGCTCGTACAGCACGCCAAGATCATTCATCGCCTTGACGTCGGCCTGGAGGGCAGATGCACTGAACTCCTTCAGCGCAACCGCATATTTACCTTCCAAGTAAGCCGCGCGGCCGGCCGCGTAGTCCGCCATCGCCGGAGCCGAAACCAGCGCAAGCAGAAAGCAGCCGGCAGTCATCGTTCTCTTCATTTCCGCATCTCCCCAAGTTGACGCCGCCGGACAACTTCCGTTGGAAAAAGTTCCCCGTACGCAACATAAATAATGCATGGAAGATAGCATATGTGTTATCTTCCCCGCACTATCATCCGAAACAAAAGTAATCTTTGTTGGCCGTCAACCATAAGCACGTGAAAGGAAGATAAAAATCATGAAACTCGCACAACACCTGAACAAGCTTGGCAAGCAAGCCGGCCAAGGCATGACCGAGTACATCATCATCGTTGCACTGATCGCAGTTGCCGCCATCGGCGTCTACAGCATGTTCGGCCAGACGATCCGCGGACAGGTTTCGGGACTGGCAGGCGAAGTCGCCGGAACCGGCGCTGCTGCGGGCAAGGCCACGGCCTCGACTGCCGCCCAGAACGCGCAGACCAAGGCAACCGAAAGCAAGGGCATGGCGAATTACGATGCCGGCAATGCACCCAGCGGCGGTGCTGGCGGCGGCGGCAGCTAATCCTGTCCACGCACTTGCAGGCACGAGACCTTTGAACGTCTCGTGCCGAAAAGGCGGCTCAGCCGCCTGTTCGTTGCAATCGTGATACCTCACCTCAAGAGGCGGGAAGCCGTGCTTCACTTTCCAGGCGCGCAGCGTGGTCAGGCCCTGGTTTTCTCGCTGGTCACAGTCTCGATCATCATCCTGGTGATGGTTTCCATGTACACCATGGGCCAACAGTCAATCGCCAAGATGAAGCTGCAGAACACTGCCGATGCCGCAGCCTACAGCGCAGTGCAGGCCGAGGCCCGCGACTACAATTTCTCCGCATATACCAACCGCGCGATCATCGCCAACCAGGTCGCGGTCGCCCAGGTCGTCGGGCTGACCTCCTGGTCACGCGCGTACGCCGACACCTATCACGGCACCTTTTCCTGGGTACCGAAGGTGCTGACCAGCTTGGGCGGCCCCTTGGCCAAGGTACTTTGGGATGTCCCCTGGAATGCTTCCAAGAGCGTGTCGAACGTGTTCAAAAGCGCGTTCAACGCGATCGGACCGGCGACGGTCAAGGTGCTCGACGTCCTGATCGATATCCTCGGCATCGCACAAACAGTCTATCACTACGGCACCGCGCTGACGGTAGCCCAGACCATAGGCCTGTCGCCGGCCCATGTTCTCGACAAGTTCGCCGGCGTCGATGCCGACTCACTGGGCGAGGTCAAGGATCTGCTGACCTTCAACCCGGCCTACGACATCATCAAGCTCAACGACCCCAGCGCCAACCTGAGCACCCCCGGAACGGTGGCGGCCATTGCCCATCTCGCCCAGTGGTTCCTGTTTACGAACAAGAAGGATCCGCACACGTTGCAGAAGGACGGGGAGAAGGCCGATCGCATGGCCAAGGTCACCTACGATTCGATGGATGCCTTCTCGCGCAATCGCAGCACGGCAGGTGGCGGGCCGGCGAAGAATTTCCCGGAGATGATGTATCTGACTCCGTTCGTGGTCGATCCCACGCGCCTGATTCCATATCAGAACGGCGCGCTGATCATGTGGCTGTGGCACCGCGGCGGTACGGAACTGAAGAGCATCAGCAACAAGAAGAAAACCTGGAACGCAATGGATGCCACCGGCTTCTTCGGCATTGCCATGTTCTGGATCAGCATCCTCGGAATCCCGATCCCGATTCCGATTCCATTCCCTTTCATTCCGATGGGCTCCGGAGCGGCACAGGCCGGCGAAAGCGCCGATCTCAGCCCAAGCAACAACTTCGCCACCCCGGTGAATGAAGCCTATGGCGGCGTTTACAACAACGTCAACACTGCGGGTTCAGCGGCCATCCAGATGGGAAAGGGCGCTGGCTCGACCCTGGACTCGCGTGCCGGGCTGCGGACCTATTTCGACGTAAAGAAAGTTGACAAGGAAAACCTCGTCGGCCCTCCATTGATTCTCGAAATCGAAAAGCGAGGCAGCGGCATCCCGACCAGCAATGCCGTTTCAGGTGGCCGATTCAGGCTGGAGAACGGCACGCAGGACAATTAA
>JAEZHR010000304.1 GCA_023416415.1 Pseudomonadota bacterium | reverse complement strand
TGCTGCAAGTGCCGGGGATGACGCAATGCAGCGGAAGCCGGGAGTCCGACTGCTTCGATTAGTGACGTCAAACTGCAACACCGACGGTACAATCGGACAATTGTCCGTTTCCCACATCGCTGAACTTTCCCGCATGAAAAAAGCGTCCTGCCGATCCTTCGTTGCTCGCTGCTATCGAACTTGCATGAATGCCTTCCAAGCAGGCACCGCGAACGCAATGCGCGTCGCTGCGCAAAGTCTGGTGCGGGTTTCGGCAGGGGTGGATGCGGCATGCTGCTGACGCTAATCCTCCTTCCGGCCATCGGCAGCGTCATTGCGGCGTTGCTGCCGTCCAATGCACGCAATCGGGAGGCCTGGCTGGCCGGGGCGCTTGCGCTGGCCGGACTGATCATGGCCGCACGGGCATTTCCCGCGATCCGCGATGGCCAAACCTTGCGCTATGAAGCAGCATGGATGCCCGAGTTCGGGGTCAACTTCGTGCTGCGCATGGATGGCCTCGCCTGGATCTTTACGATACTGGTACTGGGCATCGGGCTGCTGGTCGTGCTCTACGCACGCTACTACATGTCGCCGCAGGATCCGGTGCCGCGCTTCTTTTCCTTCCTGCTGGCATTCATGGGCTCGATGCTGGGCGTGGTTCTGTCCGGCAACCTGATCCAGCTGGTAGTGTTCTGGGAACTGACCAGCATCACGTCCTTCCTCCTGATCGGCTACTGGCATCATCGCATCGATGCCCGACGTGGCGCGCGCATGGCCTTTATCGTCACGGGGGCCGGCGGGCTGTGCCTGCTGGCAGGGGTGATGGTGCTTGGTCACATTGTCGGTAGCTATGATCTGGAGACCGTGCTGGCCTCGGGCGACCAGATCCGCGCGCATCCGCTGTACCTGACGGCGCTCATCCTGGTCGCGCTCGGTGCGCTGACAAAGAGCGCGCAGTTCCCGTTCCACTTCTGGCTGCCGCACGCGATGGCCGCGCCCACACCGGTGTCGGCTTATCTCCACTCGGCCACCATGGTCAAGGCGGGAGTGTTCCTGCTGATTCGCCTGTGGCCCGCACTGTCCGGAACTCCGGAATGGAGCTGGATCATCGCCGGAGCTGGCGTGGCAACGATGCTGATTGGCTCCTTTTCTGCCATTTTCCAGAACGACCTGAAAGGATTGCTGGCCTATTCGACCATCAGTCACCTCGGGCTGATCACCGTGATGCTCGGCATCGGCTCGCCGCTGGCAATGGTGGCGGCGGTGTTTCACACACTTAACCACGCGACCTTCAAGGCTTCGCTCTTCATGGCGGCCGGGATCATCGACCATGAAACCGGCACCCGCGACATGCGCGTGCTCGGTGGTCTGGGAAGGCAACTTCCAATTACGGCCACGCTTGCAATCGTGGCCAGCGCGGCGATGGCAGGTGTACCGTTGCTTAACGGCTTCCTGTCCAAGGAAATGTTCTTCGCCGAAACCCTGCAGGTGGGCGGCCAAGACAACTGGTGGATGTCCTATGCAGCGGTTGCGATGGGCATCTTCAGTGTCACCTACTCCCTGCGTTTCATCAGCGTGTTCTTCGGTCCGCTGTCGCCGGATCTGCCGCGGGTGCCGCATGAACCAGTGCGCTGGATGCGCTTCCCTGTGGAGTTGCTGGTGCTGCTGTGCCTGCTGGTGGGCATCGTGCCGAACCTTTCGATCGGCCCCTTCCTGGCCGCGGCCGTAAGCTCCGTGCTCGGCACGGCTACGCCCCAGTACAACCTCAGCATCTGGCACGGTCTGAACCTGCCTCTGGTCATGAGCCTGATCGCGCTTGCCGGCGGCATTGTCTTTTACGTCGTCCTGCGCCGCTATTTCAATCTCAAGGCCAGCGACCAGACTCCGGTACTGCATTATGTGAGCGGAGCCCAGGCTTTCGAGACGACGATGCTGCGTCTGTCTGCCGTCGCTGCCATGCTGCTGCGCTGGTTCGGCACGCGCCGCCTGCAGCCGCAGTTGCTGATGATGATGATCGCCATGATTGTCGTGCCACTGCTTGCCGTCGGACCGCTTCCCGACTGGCTTCTGGCCAGCACGCCACACGTTGACTGGGCGTTCGCCGTGGTCTGGCTGGTTGGCGGCGGCTGCGCCGTGGCGGCGGCGTGGCAGGCGAAGTATCACCGTCTTGCCGCGCTGATGCTGGTCGGCGGTGCCGGTGTGGCCACCAGCGTCACTTTCCTCTGGCTTTCCGCCCCCGACCTGGCGCTGACCCAATTGATGGTGGAAACCGTCACTACCGTACTGATCTTGCTGGGCCTGCGCTGGCTGCCGCCCCGGATCGTGCCGCGCGAACTCGGCCTGCGCATTCCGCACAGCGTCTGGCTGCGCCGTTCGCGCGATCTGCTCGTCGCGATCACCGGTGGACTGTGTCTGGCCGGGCTGACCTATGCGGTACTGGTTCATCCGAAGGCGCCGGCGATTGGCGACTTCTTCCTCCTGCGCGCGCTGGCCGAGGGCGGGGGCAGCAATGTCGTCAATGTTCTGCTGGTCGATTTCCGCGGCTTCGACACGATGGGCGAAATCACGGTGCTGTGCATCGTCTCGCTCACGGTCTATGCGCTGCTGCGTCGCTTCCGGCCTGCCCCAGAGAGCATGGTGACGCCGTCCCAGCAAACCAATCCGCTGGATCCGGCAGCGCGTCAGAAGCCCGCGGAGCAGGCCAGTAACGGCTACCTGCTGGTGCCGGGCGTCTATCTGCGCTTCCTGTTGCCGGTCATGCTGCTGGTGTCTGCCTTCTTCTTCATCCGTGGGCACAACCTGCCGGGTGGCGGTTTCGTCGCCGGGCTGGTGTTCTCGGTTGCCTTCATCATTCAGTACATGCTGGCGGGCACGGCATGGGTTGAGTCGCGCTTTCGCCTGCGCACGCACCGCTGGCTGGCCTGGGGCCTGCTGTTGGCTTGCGCCACGGGTGCCGGTGCCTTCGCGTTCGGGTTCCCATTCCTGACCAGCCATACCGCGCATGTCCACTTGCCGCTGCTGGGCGAGCTGCACCTGCCCAGCGCATTCCTGTTCGATCTCGGGGTCTTCGGCGTTGTGGTCGGTTCGACCATGTTGATTCTTGTTGCGCTGGCGCACCAGTCGGTACGTGCGCATCGCCAGCCGGGCGCCGATGCACCGTCCGCACCGGCCAAACTGGAGGAAGTCGTCTGATGGAAGCTGTCATTTCGCTTGCCATCGGCGTGCTGTTCGGTTCCGGCATCTGGCTGATTCTGCGTCCGCGCAGCTTCCAGGTGCTGACCGGCTTGCTGCTGATGTCTTACGCGGTCAATCTGTTCATCTTCGTTATGGGAAGAGTGTGGGTCAATCAACCGCCGCTGACCTTGGGCAGCGGCATACCTGATCCCGCCGCCTACGCGGACCCGTTGCCGCAGGCGCTGGTGCTGACCGCAATCGTGATTGGATTTGCGAGCACCGCGCTGTATCTGGTGGTGATGATCGGATCGCGCGGATTGACCGGGACCGACCACGTTGATGGCCAGGAGGACGAATGACGCTTGATGCCGGTCATCACCTGATCGTACTGCCCATCCTGTTGCCGCTGATCTGCGGGGCGCTGCTGATTCCGGTCAGCGAAACCCGCCACAATTTCAAGCTGGCAGTCAACCTGGTATCGGTGCTGGCGCAACTGGCCATGGCAGCCGCTTTGCTCACGCGCGTCGAAAGCGGGTACTGGGCTGGCGAGATGGGCGTCTACCTTGCAGCGAACTGGGTCGCGCCGTTCGGCATCACGCTGGTTGCCGACCGTCTGGCTGCGCTGATGCTGCTCTTGAGCGCGGTACTGGCCTTGGCGGCTCTGCTGTACGCTTCGTCGCGCTGGAGTCGCGTCGGCGTGCACTTCCACTCGTTGTTCCAGTTCCTGCTGATGGGTCTCAACGGCGCTTTCCTCACGCACGACCTGTTCAATCTGTTCGTGTTCTTCGAGATCATGCTGGCCGCGTCCTACGGCCTGCTACTGCATGGTTATACGACCACGCGCATTCGCGCCGGAATGCAATACATCGCGGTCAATCTTGCTGCCTCGCTGCTTTTCCTGATCGGCGTGGCCTTGATCTACGGTGCTGTCGGTACTCTCAACATGTCCGACCTCGCAGCGCGCCTGCCGATGGCGAACGAGCAGGACCTGATTCTGGCGAAGATCGGGGCCTGTGTGCTGGCGCTGGCCTTCCTGGTCAAGGGCGCGATGTGGCCATTGGGTTTCTGGCTGCCGACCACCTATTCCGCTGCGTCACCGCCGGTGGCCGCGATGCTGGTGCTGATGACCAAGGTCGGCGCGTACGCGATTCTGCGCATCTGGCTGCTTGCCTTCAGCGACGTCAACGGCCCGCTCGCGGGCTTCGGCTTCGATGTCCTGCTGTGGGGCGGGGTGGCCACGATCGTGTTCGGCTCGGCCGGCGTGATGTCCAGCGACGATGCGGGGCGGATGGCGGGCTATGCGGCCATCGTCTCCTCAGGCACGCTGTTCGTGCTGATCGGATTCGGCCAGGTCTCGCTGATCACGGCGGCGCTTTACTACCTGCTGGGTTCGACGCTGGCGGTGGCGGCCTTTGTATTGCTGGTCGAGCTGATCGAACGCATTCGCCGTCCAGGGGCCTCGGTGCTGGCGCTGACCATGGAGGCATTCGCGGTCGAAGAAACGCCGGAAGAGCCAGTCGGAATGGGCATTCCCGCCGGCCTGGCCTTCCTGGGCCTGGCATTTGCAGCAAGCGCGGCCATCATTGCGGGCCTGCCGCCGCTGTCGGGATTCGTCGCCAAGTTCGGCATTTTCCAGGCCTTGCTCAATCCCGGCGACAACGCTGCCCCGTCCAGCCTTGCGTGGGTACTGCTTGGACTGATCATGTTCTCCGGCTTCGCGGCCATCCTCGGCATGATGCGTTTCGGCGTGCGCACCTTCTGGGCTTCTGGGGCGGTGACGGCCCCCCGCCTGAACCTGTCGGAGGTGCTGCCGGTGTCGCTGCTGCTGCTGCTGTGCGTGGTGCTGACCTTGCGCGCGGGACCCGTGTTCGAATTTCTGGGGCGCACCAGCGCCGATCTACATGACAGATCCAGGTACGTCGAACAGGTCTTGAACACGTTCGCCGTTCCCGGTGTGGTGAAGACGGAGGCGCAATGAAACGCTGGCTGCCTTACCCCCTGACCTCGGCCGCCTTGCTTGTCATGTGGCTGCTGCTGAACCAGACCTTGTATCCCGGCCATTGGCTGCTGGGTGCCGTGCTCGCCATCGTGATTCCACTGATGGCCCGGCCATTGCGGCCGGTTCCACCCACCCGCATGCGCCATCCCCTCGCGCTGCTGCGCCTGCTGGCAATGTCGACAATCGAGATCGTGCGTTCGGCCTTCAACGTCGGGCGCATCATTTTGTTCGTGCACCCACGCAATGTCCACTCGCAGTTCATCCGGATTCCGCTCGATTTGCAGAGTCCCGCCGGTCTGGCCATTCTGGCGGGACTGATCAATCTGACGCCGGGCACGGTGTGGGTCGAAATTCTGCCTGATGAACATGTGCTCTCGCTGCACGTGTTCGATTTGCACGACGAGCAATGGTGGGTTGACACCATCAAGACGCACTACGAGCGTCCACTGATCGAGGTCTTTGACAATGGAGGTCAGCCATGACGATGCTGCTGGAATTCTCTATCGGATTCGCATCCGTATGCGTGCTGTTGGCCATGCTGTTCTGTCTCGTGCGACTTCTGATCGGCCCTTCTGCTCAGGATCTCGTGCTGGCGCTTGACACGCTGTGGATGGTATCCATGGTGTTCGCGCTGGTGCTGGGCATTCGCTTCGGCAACCAGGTTTACTTCGACTTTGCGCTCATGATCGCGCTGGTGGGCTTCGTCTCCACCATCGCGCTGGCAAAATTCCTGATGCGCGGGGAGATCATCGAATGACCGATTTGTCCAATCTTCCGGCCTGGGCAGCATTGCCGGCGGCCTTGTTGCTGATCATCGGTGGCATTGTTGTGGCAACCGGTGCGCTGGGCCTGATGCGCCTGCCGAACTTCTACCAGCGCATGCACGGTCCGGCGATCACGATCACGCTCGGCACCGGCTGCATCCTGATCGCCTCGATGATCTGCTTCTCCGCATTGCAGACGCGCTTCATCCTGCATGAACTGCTCATTACCGTTTTCGTCCTGCTCAGCGCACCTGTTGTATCGATGCTCATCATGCGTGCCGCGGTCTATCGCGACCTGCGCGGAAACAAGGAAGGTACCGGCGTCGGCGCAGGCGAGGTCTATCGTCGTCCGGAAACGGAACATTCTTGAGGAGCCGCCTCCCGGCAGCCGCGCTTGTGCGGGTGTAAGATCAGTCGTCGGTCAAAGTACATGCCGACGCGGCGAGGATCGGGATGGCTATCAAATACGCAAGACGACTGACCGGGCGCAAGCGAACAACGCGCGCCAACCGGCAGCTTGGCGTTGCCCTGGCCTTCGTGGCGGGGGCGATCAATGCCGGAGGCTATCTCGCGGTAGCGCAGTACACCTCTCACATGACTGGCATCGTCTCGGCCATGGCGGATTTTCTGGTGCTCGGCGTGTACGACGTCGTGCTGGCCGGACTGGGGGCGCTGCTGTCCTTTGTCGGCGGGGCGGCCGTGTCGGCCATACTGATCAATTACGCGCGCCGCCATCGACGGCATAGTGAATACGCGTTTCCGCTTCTGCTCGAAGCCTTCCTGCTGTTGTGCTTTGGTGTGCTGGGCGCCAGGCTTGCAGCGATCGAGGGCCTGTTCGTGCCGGTCACCGTCGTGTTGCTGTGCTTCATGATGGGCCTGCAGAATGCCGTCATCACCAAGATTTCCCGTGCCGAAATCAGGACTACCCA
>JAEZHR010000054.1 GCA_023416415.1 Pseudomonadota bacterium | reverse complement strand
CGTCCAGATCGTGCCGATCAAGGCCCGGTGCGTCGGTGGCGCGCTCGACGGCGAATACGAGTTTCTGGTCTCTTACGAAAAACGTGACGAATCCACGACCAAAACGCAATTCGGAACCGATGTCGTGACCGGGAAAACAGTCATCACCGTGAAAGTCCAGCAGCGCCAACGTGGCGTCGCTCAGAACGGCGAACGAGCGGGCGAGATGACGTCCTTTGCGCGGCATGTCGTTCAGATCGCAACCACCTATGACCATCCGCAAATGCAGGCCGCGATGCAAAAAAACAATGAAACCCTGGGTCTTGGCGCCCCGACCACGACGCAGATTGTCATTTACTCGCTGCCGGACCGGAGTACCGCCACCTTCTCGGAATCGGAAGAAAAGCAGGTCAGTGGCGGCTTGTTCGGCGTGAGCGTGACTCCAACCAAGGTGCTGATGACGACCTTCATGCTGCCGGTCGACGAGCGTCGCAAGCAGATGACGAGCTACCGCGGCAAGCAGCTGGTTTCGAGGAGCGGCATGAAGGATGACAGACCGCACGGAGAGCAGGTGATGTACATGGAAAATTACCTGAAGAAGCTGAACCTGCGCCTGGATCAGCAGCCCGGCATGGAAAACGCGCGCGAAGTCACGATCGACGGCGTCGACCTGATCGAGAAGCGCACGTGCATGCAGAACGGCATGCCGATGAAGATCTCGCCCTGTCCGGAAGGCTGACCATGCGCACCGGCGTTTTCCTTTCGCTGCTGCTGGCGGCAGGGTCGGCCTGCGCGCTGAACGTGGGCGACCGCAGCCGATTCGAGTGCAGGCAGGGCAACTGCATGAACGGGCAGGGCGTGGTCTGGGATGCCGCCTTGCAAGTCAACATGCAGGGCAACTGGAGCAACGGACACACGATTCCCGGAGCCACCTATACGGTCACGCTGCCGATCGCGCCCGGCAAGCAGTTCCGGCAGGTGTACGGACAGGACGGCTTGCTCGAGAGCGGCGATTCCCCGCGCAGCATTGGTGTCTTCCACGGTGTCGTGCCGACGTTTCGCGGAAGCTATGGACGCGTCCAGCACGCCTTCCTGCGGCAGCCGATGGCCGTCATCAAGGAAGGGGTATACGACACCGGCATCGGCATCGAGTACCGGGGGCGCTTTGAGTATTTGTCCGCCAAGAGCGGCATGCAAACCGGCTGGGGATCCGGCTATTTCATTTTCTACGGCGAGCGCGTCGATACCGAGGAAGACGAAACGGAAACCGGCCTGTTCATCAGCGACGAAACGCCGGGTGGTGCCGCCGTGCGCTTCGTCAAGGCGGACCCCAGCTATCTCGCCCTGCTGCAACAGAAATACCAGCGCGACATGCAGTTGGCACAGGGCGAGTTCCAGCAGCAGGAGTCGGAAAAAAAGTGGCGCTCGGCCTTGTCGATGATCGGCAACATCGGCCTTGCGCTCGCTGCCGGTCAGGGCGGCATCGGCAAGATGGGCGGAAGCTCCAATGTGGCAGACGTGCTTGGAGCCGGATTGCTGGGCGGCCAGGGCAGCCTTGGCGCGATGAACGGCGGCGATCTGGCTGGCAACATCGCGATGGGGCTGGTATCGAGCATGTTCAATCAAGGGGGCGCCGACGTGAACATCGGCGATCTCGCAAGCCAGGTGATCGGCTCGGCCGTGGGCAGCAACAACCCCTTGGGCAATGCCCTTGTCAAGGTCGCGACACTGCAGGAGGGAGAAGGCGGCGCGGATGCGGTCATGCAGGTCTTCGCCGATGCAATGATCAACCGTACGGGCAATGCCATCGTCAAGGCAGCCGGCCAATCCGGCAGCAATATCGGCATGCAGATCGGGACCGCCGTACTGAACTCGGCCTTGACGCCGGCCGCCCCCGCGGCCAGTGCGAGGACTGCGCCAGGCGACCCCGGCGTCGTGCAGCTGGCCTACACGCCAGGCAAGGGATTTCTCGATCCGGTGACCGGGCAATACATCCGGAAAATCGAGGACATGTCCTGCGACAACGTCACCTCGCGCGGCGTGCGCATTCGCGACCTGCCTCCCGCCCAGCGGACCTGCGTGGAAGCGGCCCGGCGGCGTTGAACCCTGCAGCGGCGAAGGTCGGCGTGACGAGCCTCTTCAGCACTGCACGCAGCGGGGCGCGGCAATGCCAATGTCCACGAGCGCGGCAACACCGCGCGTGCCCTGGCGACCGGGTCAGGAAAAAGCGGCGGACGACAGGCTTGCGATGTGCATCGGATTCCTTGGTCGCCGCCGCGACAATGCCTGACGGCATGACATGCCGGTGTATCGGCAACTTCCGATGCGTCTCCATTGACTGTTGCACCGGCCGTGCCTGACCGCTGATAACGGCCTCCTTCCGGGGGCCGGAATTGGGTCGGAACGGAGTTGTACTTTGCCTTTCGCGGACGAGCGCTGCACCCCGTGCTGATTTGGCCGATAATCGCCTGCCACTTTCGGTTTTACGAATGTCCAATTTGCATCTCACTCGCGCAATGTTCTCGCGCGCGCTGCGCCTTTCCGGCGCAGCCGCATTGCTGTTGCCCCTCATCGGCCTGCCTGCCGGCGCCCAGCCTGTTTTAAAGCCAGCCGACATGGCAAGGCGCGTGGCGCCCTGCATGGCCTGTCATGGCGAACAAGGCCGCGCCGCTCCGGACGGTTATTACCCCCGCATTGCCGGCAAGCCGGCCGGGTATCTGTACAACCAGCTCGTCAATTTCCGGGACGGCCGGCGCCAGCAATACCCGCTGATGGTCTACGCGGTACAGCACCTGTCGGACGAGTACCTGATGGCAATGGCTGAATTCTTCTCGGCCCAGGACCTGCCCTATGCCCCGCCGCAACCGGCCCCTGCGCCGCGCAGCACGCTGGAGCGCGGTCGTCAGCTCGCATTGCAGGGCGATCCGGGGCGCAAGATACCCTCCTGTGCTGCGTGCCACGGGGAGCGCCTGACCGGGGTGGCGCCGGCAGTGCCGGGCCTGCTCGGCCTGCCGCGCGACTACATCGCCGGCCAGTTCGGGTCGTGGCGCAATGGCGCGCGAAGCGCCCACGCGCCGGACTGCATGGCGCAGATCGCGCATCAGATGACGCCGGAAGACGTCAGTGCCGCAGCGATCTGGCTGGCGGCACAACCGGTGCCGGCCGATGCCAAGCCCGCAACAAGCTTCCCCGCACCCTTGCCGCTGGCCTGCGGCAGCGTCGGTCAGCAGGGAGGTTGAGATGCAACGCACACTCGTGAGGATTCTGCTCGCCGTTGCCGTCTTGTCGCTTGCCGCCGTTGCCGCAGTTGCCTGGCTCGGCCTGCGCGAAGATGCCAGCCATCCTGCCGGGTCCATGGCCGAGCTGACGGCGCAGACGGTAGAACGCGGCGCCTATCTCGCCCGCGCCGGCAACTGCATGGGCTGCCACACCGCGCGCGGCGGCCAGCCCTATGCCGGCGGACGGGCCATCGTCACGCCCTTCGGCACCATCTATGCGTCGAATCTGACGCCGGACAAGGAAACCGGCATCGGCAGCTGGAGCGCCGACGATTTCTGGCGTGCCCTGCACAACGGCAAGGGCAAGGACGGCAAACTGCTCTACCCGGCCTTCCCCTTCCCCAACTACAGCAAGGTCACGCGCGAAGACTCGGATGCGCTGTACGCCTATCTGCGCTCGATCGAGCCGATTCGCAGAGCCAACCGCGACCCGGAACTCGACTTCCCGTTCAACCAGCGCTGGCTGCTGGTCGGCTGGCGCGCGCTGTACTTCCGCCCGGAGGTCTACCGTTCCGATCCGGCGCAGGACGTGCAATGGAACCGTGGCGCCTACCTGGTCCAGGGGCTCGGCCATTGCAGCGCCTGCCATACGGCGCGCAACGTGCTCGGCGCACAGAGCGAGGCGCTCGACGGCGGCATCATCCCCATGCTCAACTGGTATGCCACTTCGCTTACCGGCGAGCACGGCGCACGCAGCTGGCAGCCGCCGGAACTCGTCGCTTTCATGAAAACCGGCGTTTCGACCAAAGGCGCGGCCTCGGGGCCCATGGCGGAAGTCGTGCGCGAAAGTCTGCAGCATCTCTCGAATGAAGATCTGGGCGCGATGGCGAGCTATATCCGCAGCCTGCCGCAGGACAGCCAGCGTGCGCCTGCGCAAGACATGCCGGGCCCCGAATACGACCGCATGCTCAAGGCCGGGGCCGCGCTTTACGAGAAGCACTGCGTCGACTGCCACAAGGCCGATGGCAGCGGCGACGCGCCGCACTTTCCGCCGCTGGCCGGCAATCCCTCCCTGCTGGTTGCATCGCCGGTCAACTCGATCCGCCTGCTGCTGCACGGCGGCTACCCGCCCAGTACCGCCGGCAACCCCTATCCTTACGGCATGCCGCCGTTCGGCAATTTGCTCACCGACGAAGAAGCTGCAGCGGTGCTGACCTACGTGCGCAATGCCTGGGGCAACAAGGCCGCGCCGGTAAGTTCCGATCAGATCAATCCGCTGCGGCCGGTGATGATCGACTGAGCATGGGGCGCGTCGCGCGCCCCATCCTCGCCATACCCGTCATGGGCGGGAGCGGATGCGCGCATCCCTGCTATAGTCGTTCGCAGGCCACCTCACACTGCACCATGCTGCGTACCCCCGACGAATTCCGCCCGCTGACTATCCCGCCGGAACATTCCGACCCGCAAACCTTTGTCTTCCGTGGCGGCGAACTGCTGGTGCATGAGGCAGACCTCACCCTGCCCGCTCACCCCGCCATTGCACTGCCGCACTGGCCCGAACCGGTCATGCATCCGGTCGGCCTGTTCGGCGAACGCTTCTATCAGACGACCTGGGTCGAAGCGAATGTGCAGCCAGCGCCGGGCTACGCATTCATTGGCTTGCGCGCACTGTTCGGCGCACTCGATGACCGTCTGCTCGGCGTGGCCGCACGTGCATTGCAGATCGTCGAATGGGCGCGCACGCATCGCTTCTGCGGCGCCTGCGGCACCCGTACCGAACATGTGGCCGGGGAGCACTGCATGCGCTGTCCGGCCTGTGGGCATGTCGCCTATCCCCGCATTTCACCGGCAATGATGGTGCTCATCAGACGCGGCGATCACGTGCTGCTGGCGCGCCATGCCGGCGCTCGGGCCGTGCGCTACAGTCCATTGGCCGGATTCCTGGAGCCGGGCGAATCGATCGAGGAGGCGGTACACCGCGAAGTGCTGGAGGAAGTGGGGCTCAAGGTCAAAGACCTGAAGTATTTTGGCAGCCAATCCTGGCCTTTCCCGCATTCGCTGATGATTGCCTTCACCGCCGAATATGCGGGTGGCGAGATCCGGGTGCAGGAAGACGAAATCGTCGAGGCACGCTGGTTCGGCCCGAACGACGACATGCCACCCTATGCCAAGGGAATTTCCATCTCGGGCGCACTGATCGAGGCGCACTGGCCGGGCCGCCAGTCGCAGACGGCAACAGCGGAGCAAACCTGAAGTACATCCGTGCAATGCGGCCCGTGCATCGCGCGACGCCAGGCCGGCAGGCGATCGTCGACACGAGAAAGCGGGCGTATGCGAAAAGGCCGGCCGTGAAGTCG
>JAEZHR010000051.1 GCA_023416415.1 Pseudomonadota bacterium | reverse complement strand
GTGCTGCAATGTGCAGCACGGCCCGATTTGCGTTCGACATCTGGCCATGCCTGAGGCAAGTGGTTCATTTCCGCCTGTTCCCTTTTCCGGCGCACCGAAATGCGCAAGCAGGACGCGATTGACTTCGTCCGCCGCTTCGTTCTGTACCCAATGGCCGGCATCGGGAAGGCAGTGGATACGCGTCCGTGGAGCCAAGCGTTCAAGTCCGTCCAGCAGAGATGTATCCAGCGCCGGGTCGCGCACGCCTCAGATGACCTGAAGCGGCGCTTCGATGCGCGCCTCGCAGGCCGGACACATGCCCTCCGCCCAGAAGTTGGCGCGGTAGTAATCGAGTACAGCCATAAGTGCACAGGGATGCGCGAGACCGTCGGTGGAATGCCTGATATCCGCCAGCCAGCCTTCACTTGCGCCGACACTTGGTGGCGCCAAGCGTGACCATTCTCCGGAAATCCATGAGGCAGAATCACTGGCGGGCCGCTGTCTTCCACCGGACCATGCAGAGCGAGGCCATCCGTTTCTATTCTTTGCATCACCATGCGATTCGCCTTTGCTTGATACCGAGCGCGAAAGCAGGCAAATCCCGTGCCGCGCGCTGCCAACAAGTGAGAGATATCCAGTGCTCCGGTCCATACGTAAAAATACTAGTGCAACGCACAAAAACATTAGTCAGTCGCTACAATCGTCCGCTTCCGTCCCCATTATTCGAATTACAACGAGACACATCCATGGACAAGAAGCAGCACCCCCGCCCTATCCGCAAACTCCTGGTGGCCAACCGTTCCGAGATCGCCATTCGCGTCATGCGCGCGGCTGCCGAACTCGGCATCCGGACCGTGTCGATCTATGCCGCCGAAGACCGCTTCGCCCTGCACCGCTTCAAGGCCGACGAAAGCTATCTGGTCGGGGAAGGCAAGAAGCCGATTGCGGCCTATCTGGATATCGACGACATCATCCGCATCGCGCGTGAATCGGGTGTCGACGCGATTCACCCGGGGTACGGCTTCCTGTCCGAGAACCCCGATTTCGCCGAAGCCTGCGCGAACAACGGCATCGCATTCATCGGCCCCAGGCCGGAAGTCATGCGCACGCTGGGCAACAAGGTGTCGGCGCGCGAAGCCGCCATTGCTGCCGGTGTGCCGGTGTGCCGGTGGTGCCTGCGACACCGGCATTGCCGCGCGACATCGAGGAAGCGAAGAAGCTGGCCGCGCAAGTCGGCTACCCGCTGATGCTCAAGGCCAGCTGGGGCGGCGGCGGGCGCGGCATGCGCGTAATCGAATCCGAAGCCGACCTGCCCGGCCAGCTGGAAGTGGCGCGGCGCGAAGCGGCGGCCGCCTTCGGCAACGACGAGATGTACCTGGAAAAGCTGGTGCGCCGTGCGCGCCACGTGGAGGTCCAGCTGCTGGGCGACACCCACGGCAATCTGCTGCACCTGTTCGAGCGCGATTGCTCGGTGCAGCGGCGCAACCAGAAGGTGGTCGAGCGCGCCCCGGCGCCCTATCTCGACGATGCCGGACGCACCGCCTTGTGCGAAGCGGCATTGCGCCTCGGTCGCCAGGTCGGTTACACCCACGCCGGCACCGTCGAATTCCTGATGGATGCCGACACCAACCAGGCCTACTTCATCGAAGTCAACCCACGCATTCAGGTCGAACACACGGTCACCGAACAGGTTACCGGCGTCGATCTCGTCAAGGCGCAGATTCGCATTACCGAAGGCGCGCGCATCGGTGAACTGGACGAACACGGCGGCGGCATCCCGAAGCAGGAAGACATCCGCCTGAACGGTCACGCCCTGCAGTGTCGCGTCACGACCGAAGACCCGGAGAACAACTTCACGCCAGACTACGGGCGTCTCGTCGCCTATCGCAGCGCGGCCGGTTTCGGCGTGCGGCTGGCCGCCGGCACGGCCTATTCCGGCGCAGTCATCACGCCCTACTACGATTCGCTGCTGGTCAAGGTGACGGCCTGGGCACCGAATGTCGAGGAAGCGGTTGCGCGCATGGACCGCGCGCTGCGCGAGTTCCGCATCCGTGGCGTCTCGACCAATCTGCCCTTCCTCGAAAACGTCATCAACCATCCGCAGTTCAAGTCAGGCGAGTGCACGACGCGCTTCATCGACACCACGCCCGAGCTGTTCCAGTTCAAGAAGCGGCGCGACCGCGCCTCGCGCATGCTGCGCTTCATCGGCAACGTGGTCGTCAACGGCAATCCGGAGATGAAGGGTCGCAAGCATCCGGAAGGCATTCTCCCGCCGCCCATCGTGCCGCGCATCGACCGCACCGCTGCGATCCAGCCCGGCTCGCGCGACACCTTCAAGGAACTCGGTGCCGAGAAGTTCGCGCAATGGATGCTGGATCAAAAACGCGTGCTTCTGACCGACACGACGATGCGCGACGCCCATCAGTCGCTGTTTGCCACGCGCATGCGCACCGCCGACATGCTTCCGATTGCGCCCTACTACGCCCACGCCCTGCCCAATCTGTTCTCGATGGAATGCTGGGGCGGCGCCACTTTCGATGTGGCCATGCGCTTCCTGAAGGAAGATCCGTGGGAGCGCCTGGCCCAGCTGCGCGAGCGCGTGCCGAACATCCTGTTCCAGATGCTGCTACGCGCCTCGAATGCGGTCGGCTACACCAACTATGCCGACAACGTCGTCAAGCATTTCGTGCAGGAAGCGGCCAGGGGCGGCGTCGACCTGTTCCGCGTGTTCGATTCATTGAACTGGGTCGAGAACATGCGTGTGGCCATCGACGCCGTACGCGAAACCGGCGCCCTGTGCGAAGGCGCAATCTGCTACACAGCAGATCCCTTCGATTCGACCCGGCCGAAGTACAACCTGCAGTACTACGTAAAGATGGCGAAGGAGCTGGAACGCGCGGGCGTGAACATCCTCGGCTTCAAGGACATGGCCGGCGTGGCCAAGCCGCACGCGGCGCGCGAGCTGGTACGCGCGCTGAAACAGGAGATCGGCATCCCCATCCACTTCCATACGCACGACACCTCGGGCATTTCCGCGGCATCCGTGCTCGCGGCGGTGGAAGCCGGCTGCGACGCGGTCGATGGCGCAATGGATTCGATGAGCGGGCTGACCTCGCAGCCAAACCTCGGGTCGATCGCCGCCGCTCTGCAAGGCACCGAACGCGACCCGGGCATGGACCGGCAGGCAATGTTCGCGATCTCGCAATACTGGGAAGGCGTGCGCCGTCAGTACGCCCCCTTTGAAGCCGACATCCGATCCGGCACCGCCGACGTCTATCGCCATGAAATGCCCGGCGGCCAGTACACCAACCTGCGCGAGCAGGCGCGCGCAATGGGCATCGAGCATCGCTGGACCGAAGTCTCGCAAGCCTACGCCGACGTCAACCGGCTCTTCGGCGACATCGTGAAAGTCACGCCGACGTCCAAGGTGGTTGGCGACATGGCCCTGTTCATGGTGGCCAACGATCTCACGCCGGAAGACGTGACGAACCCGGAACGCGAAGTCGCCTTCCCGGAATCCGTGATCTCGCTGTTCCGCGGCGAGCTGGGCTTCCCGCCGGACGGCTTCCCGAAGGAACTGGAGTGCAAGGTGCTCAAGGGCGAAGCGCCGATGCAAGGCCGCCCGGGCGCCAACATCCCGCCGGTCGATCTGCAGACGGCGCGCGCCGAAGCGGAAAAGGCGGTCGGACGCACGATCAGCGAGCAGGAGTTTGCCTCGTATCTGATGTATCCGAAGGTATTCCGCGACTACGCCGAGCACCTGCGCCAGTACGGCGACATCAGCCTGCTGCCGACACCGGTCTTTTTCTACGGACTCAAGGACGGCCAGGAGATCTCGGTCGACATCGATCGCGGCAAGACCCTGGTGATCCGTCTGCAGGGCATCGCCGACGCCGAGGATGAGGGCCAGTGCAAGCTCTTCTTCGAACTCAACGGTCAGTCACGGCTTGTACGCATCGATCGGGCCGGCGCGAAGAAGACGGTCAGCCACCCGGTCGCACAGGACGGCAATCCGCATCACGTGGGCGCGCCGATGCCGGGCATGGTCGTGACGGTAGCCGTGAAGGTCGGCCAGAAGGTCGCCAAGGGCGACCCGCTGATATCGATCGAGGCGATGAAGATGGAAACCATGATTCGCGCCGAGCGCGCGGCCACGATCAGGCACATCCATGTGCGTCCGGGCGCGGTGGTGGCGGCCAAGGATCTGATGGTCGAGTTGGGCGACTGAGTTGGGTGACTGAGTTGCCCGGGACGGCGACGTCTTGCCTAGATTCGCTGCACGATGGTGGCCGTCGCCATGCCATGTCCGATGCACATGACCTGCAATCCGAACTCGCCACCCGTTGCTTCCAGGCCGGCGACCATCTTTGCCATCAGGCCGGCACCCGTTGCACCCAGCGGGTGGCCGTGCGCGATGGCCCCGCC
>JAEZHR010000024.1 GCA_023416415.1 Pseudomonadota bacterium | reverse complement strand
GAGTTCGGCCCGCGCGCGCTCGGTGCGCGTTCCATTCTGGCCTCGCCGCTGAACGCCGCCATGCAGCAACGGCTGAATACGATCAAGGACCGCGAGGATTTCCGGCCGGTCGCACCGGTCGTGCCGGAGGAGGAGGCCGCCGAATGGTTCGTGGACGGTGCGGTGTCGCCATTCATGACCTTCGTCTATACGGTGCGCCCCGACAAGGCCGATCGCATTCCCGCCGTGCGCCATGTGGACGGCACGGCACGCATCCAGACCGTTACCCAGGCGCAGCATCCTGCGCTGCACGCATTGCTGCACGCCTTTTCCGCGCGCACCGGCGTGCCCGTCCTGATCAACACCTCGTTCAACACGCGTGGTGAACCCATCGTCTGTACCCCGCGCGATGCGCTTGAGTCTTTCTGGACCACGCCGCTCGATGCGCTCGCAATCGGTTCATTCATTGTCGAAAAGGATGCGCGATGAGCAATTTCGCCAACGGCGGGCTGCGCGTGCTGGTGGCCGGCGGCGCCGGATTTCTGGGCTCGCACCTGTGCGAGCGGCTGCTTGAGCACGGGCACTACGTGGTGTGCCTGGATAACTTTTACACGGGCGATGCGGAAAACATTGCCCACCTCGACAGCCATCCGCGCTTTGCCTTCCTCGAACACGACATCAACCTGCCGCTGGACCTGCACGCGGATGTGATCTGCAATCTCGCCTGTCCGGCCTCGCCCGTGCATTACCAGAGCGATCCCGTCTACACGCTGCGTACCTGCGTCCTTGGCACTCTGAACCTGCTGGAGCTGGCCGATCGGGAACGCGCGGTGCTGCTGCAATGCTCCACCAGTGAAGTTTATGGCGACCCGGAAGTGCATCCGCAGCGCGAGGATTATTGCGGCGCGGTCAATCCCCTCGGTCCGCGCGCCTGCTACGACGAGGGCAAGCGCAGCGCCGAGACGCTGTGCATGGATTTCATCCGCACGCGCGGGGCGCGGGTGCGCATCGCGCGTATTTTCAATACCTATGGCCCGCGCATGCGGTCCGACGATGGGCGCGTGGTGTCCAATTTCATCGTGCAGGCGCTGGCCGGCCGCCCGCTGACAATTCATGGAGACGGCAGTCAGACGCGCTCATTTTGCTACGTCGACGATCTTGTGCATGGACTGATTCGTCTGCTGCAGGCGCCGCCCGGATTTGTCGGCCCCGTCAATCTCGGCAATCCGTCCGAAACCACGATGCGCGAGCTGGCCGAGAGCGTGCGCGACAAATGTGGCGCGGACGTGCCGCTGGCTTTCGGGCCGCGCCAGCCGGACGATCCGACGCGCCGCCGGCCGGACATTTCGCTTGCCCGCCAGATGCTCGGCTGGGAGCCGCGCATCGAACTGGACGAAGGACTGGAGCGCACCATCGAGGCGTTTCGCCGGCACATGCAGCTGTTCCGGGCGCGGGAACGCGGCTTGCATGTGAATCTGGCATGACATCGAGGTGGAACCATGGAGCCCAATTCCAGACGGCTGCCGCAGCCTGGCAGGCATCGCGGAAGGCGCAGCGCAGCAATCGTGCTGGCCTTTGCACTGGCTGCAACCTCCTGCAGCAGCGAGCGCGATGATCCGATATCGCCGAACGCCCCGCCGCGGCCCACGGTCACGCATGGCACGCCGCTGATGCACGCTCATTTCCGTCTGCCGGCGCGTCCGGCGCCATTTGCGCCCGGGATGATGTAGCCATCCGTGGCATGGTCCTTGCCTGCCGCAAGTCGGGACGTGACGACCGGCCCGGCCGATGACGGCCGGTGCGACCGCACGCAGACAATTTCATGTGCGCGACCCGGATGCTGGCAAGTCGAATGACACGTAGCTGCGGGCAGCATGCGCGCGGAGAGATGGAATGGAGTTGATGGTAGGTAATGAGAGCGTCGCGGTTCCTTTTGGGGACGGCGAACTGGATGTACGGCTCTGGCTGCCGTCCGGGGCATCGGGGCTGGTTGTTCTGGCTGGCGAAAACACGCGTCAGCGCCTGCGTCCCACCGGGGACTATCTGCCCAGTGTGTTTGGCGAGGCGAATCTTGCGACACTGGTGATCGATGCGTGTGCTGTCCAGCCGGCGCACGCATCGGCCGAGATGCTGGCAGCCGGCGTGCGTGAATGCGTTCACCGGGTCTATGCAGTCCTGGAATGGGCGCGTCGGCAAGACGCGCTGGCGGAGCTGCCGGTCGGCCTGGTCGGCATCGGCAAGGGTGCTGCCCCCGTTCTGGATTGCGGCGCTCAGCTTGGACGCGAGTTGCGCGTCATGGCGGCGCGCAGCATGCACTGCCCGCCCGGCCAGGCCGACATCACGCGTATCAGCGCACCGACACTGCTGATCGCCGGCGGACTGGATCAGGATGGCGTGCGCAACAGCCGGCTCGCTTACGGAGCGCTGTGCTGCCACAAGCGCTTCGAAATCGTCCCGGGCGCCACGCGTGCTTTCGACGAACCAGGCAGCCTCGAAGTGGTGGCGCGCCTGGTGCGCAGCTGGCTGATGCAGCATCTGCATTGACCGACGGCAAACCGGGCGCAGGCCGAAAGGCAAGCGTCGGGATGCCGATGCGAGAGTCGAAATGAGATCACCCAAGTCTGCTGTTCTGCTGCTTGCAGCCGCTGTCCTCGCTGGCTGTGCATTGCCGCTGGAAATGGAGCGGCCGGCACCGACGACTTCGCGGCCCGCCGATCTTCCGCCACCACCGCAGCCCGCGCAGGCCCCGGCAGAGCAATCCGCCGACATGGACCTTGCCACACAGATCCAGGCCGCGTTCGCACGAGACACGCTGCTCAATCCCTATGAAATCGGCGTGACGGTGGAACAGGGCGTCGTGACCCTGACCGGTGACATCAAGTCGCTGAATTTGAAGAGGCGGGCCACGGCGGTGGTGCGCTCGGTGCCGGGTGCGCGCGAAGTCGACAATCGGCTTGTGATAACCGGATGAATATCGCGCAGGCGACCCGCTCAGGCGGGGAGCATCGCGGCAACGGCCACGACCACAGCCACCAGCGCCGCCGCCAGCGCACTCCAGCACAGGCGCTCCATGCGGCGCGTCTGCGTCTCGGCCTGGGCGGCCGCCTGTTCGAGGGTCTTCACGGTGTTCTGCAGCTGGGCTGCAAGTTCACGGATATGGGCATCGTTCTGGGCCGCAACCGCCTGCAGCTCGGCGATCTGTTGCTGGATTTCCGGATCGGACACTTCGCCACTGGGCCGGGTCTTGGAAAACATCGGCTGGGCGGCAGTGATGATGGTGCCGACGTGCGGCAGAACGGCTTTGAGAGCAGGGAGAATCCAGGTGGCCATGCGGGTGAATTCCGTTGATAAGGTTCAGACGCCAAGCATAGCAACAATGCGCGTGTGCATCCTTGGCCTCAATCGACGATGAACAGGCGGGCACCCACCGGCGTGGACGAGCGATGCGGCTCGGCGTTGTCAGCAACCTGATAGCTCATGCCCGGCCTGAGCACGAAGCGGCGTCCGTCTTCCAGTTCCGTATGCAGCTCGCCTTCGAGGCAGAAGAGGATATGGCCCTTCGTGCACCAGTGGTCGGCCAGGTAGCCGGGCGTGTACTCGACCATGCGCACGCGGATGTCGCCGAATTGCCGTGTGCGCCAATATGCGCAACCGGTTTCTCCCTTGTGTTCGGTCTTTTCGACTTCCGACCAGTCGGTAGTGTCGAACGGAATCTGGCTCATCTGCATGGCGGGCTCCCTGGTGATGTGGATGTCGAATTATCCCTGTGCCGGCAATTGTCTGCTCGACTCTTGCGCGGGCAGAAGCCATTGCGATGCCAGCGGAACGTCGCGTGTGTCAGGTCGTCAAACCTTGACAGCAGTTCAATTCATCAAGGAGATCGACATGGACAAGGATCAAGTGAAGGGGAATATCAAGGACGCGGTCGGCAAGGTACAGGAGAAGGCTGGCAAGATGACGGGCAGCCAGGAGCACGAGCGCAAGGGTGTCCAGAAGCAGGCCGAGGGCAAGACCCAGGAAGCCTGGGGGGACGCGAAGGAAGCCGTGCGCAACGCGACCAAGCGCTGACGCCGCTTTGGCGGACCGGAGGCGGGCACGCGCCCGTCCCGGTTTCCGCCTGAGTCGTCGTCCCGATGCGGCGGACGACGGGAGTCGCGTCAGAGTCCCGTGCTTCTGGGCCGTGGCGCAGGTCCGGCGAAATCGCTTCAGCGCCGCTGCGAGGGGTACAGCAGGCGCTCGTCGACGCCCAGATCGACCCCGGTCGGTCCTTGCACTTCGCGCAATTCACCAGCCCGCCCGACGAAGGGCGTGCGCTCTTCCCAGCCTCCGTCGCGCGCCGGTACCAGCCAGTAACCGTCCTCGTCGCGTGCGACCCAGTATTGACGGGTGTATTCGTACAGCATGATCATATGCGGCTTTGATCCCTTGACGAGGAAGCTGTCATCAACCCCGATCTTATCCTTAGCGATTTCAGCGCGTTCGCGCACACGGAAATCGGGCGCATTTTCGCCACCCTGATCACCATCGTCGTTGCGATGCTTCTGCTCAAGCTGGTGCAGAAGCACGCGCGGCTGTCCTCCGAACGCACGATCGAAGCGTCGCATCGGCGCGGCAACTTCGTTCTGCTCAAGAACCTGATCCTGCTTTCGGCCCTGATCGTGATTGGCACGATCTGGGCGTCGAAGATTGCCGGCGCGGCGCTGTCGCTGGCGGCAGTCGCGGGTGCCATGCTGCTGGTAAGCAAAGAGTTTCTCGCCAACCTGCTCGGTTCGGCCTTTCTTGCCGTCTCCCGCCTGTACCGCGTGGGTGACGTGATCGAACTCGATGGCATTTCCGGGCGCGTGGTCGATACCGATCTCCTGGCCACCACGGTGTCGGAAATCCAGGATGGCAACCAGATCACCAGCCGCACCGTGGCCTTGCCACACTCCCTGCTGTTGATCAAACCGGTGCGCAACCTGACCACTACCGGCACCTACATGGTCAACCTGCTGCGCGTGGCCGTGCCCGCGGACGCCGACCTCGTGGTGCTGGAAGAGGCGCTCATGCGGGCAGCGACGGAGGTTTGCGCACCATGGCTGGAAGATGCTAACCGGCACCTGAAGCGCATCGAGTCACGCGAGCTGGTCGAGCTGCCCAGCGCAGATCCACGCGTGATTCTCTTGCTTGACGATGCCAAGCAGGCCACCCTGTCACTGCGCTACTGCTGTCGTTCGTTGGAGCGCGTCAAGGTGGAGCAGGCGATACTGCGCCGCTTCGTCTCCTATCGCCCGTCAAAAACCTGAACTTCCGGGGTTTCGTGGCATTCGACGCAGTTGCGTCCGTTCTGCTTGGCACTGTAGAGGGCGCGGTCGGCGCGTGAAAACACCTTGTCGTGATGTTCTCCGGGCGCCGCGCAGGCGACTCCGATCGAGACAGTGAGGGCTTGGCCGACATCGGGGAACGGCGTTGCTTCGACCGCCGCCCGGATGCGCCGGGCTGCCGCGCGTGCCGCCTCCAGCTCCGTCTGCGGCAACACGACCAGGAATTCCTCCCCGCCATAGCGGCCGAAATGGTCGATGCTGCGCAGTGCGGCCTGAACGACCTCGGCAAATTTCACGAGGACGCGGTCACCGCCCTGATGGCCGTAGCGGTCGTTGATGGCCTTGAAATGGTCGATGTCCAGCACCAGGACCGAGTAAGGCGGGCCGCCGCGCTGCTGGCGTTCGCGTTCGATTTCCATCACCGACATCAGATGACGCCGGTTATGCAGGCCGGTCAGGTCGTCGTGGGTGGCCTGGATGCGGATCTGATCCAGCAGTTGCTTGTGATCGGCGAGCGTCCGCTTCAGCTGGAAGTTGGCGCGACGCAGATCGGCGCGCGTGCGGTTCAGGTGCGCGCCGAGTTGCGCGAACCATGGATAAAGGAAGGCCAGCACCATGAGCTGGAGCAGGTCGACCGCAAACTGGTCCGCACTGATGCCCCGGCGGATGTCGAGCATGATCACGCCTGCATAGGCGGCTACGGCAATGACGCCGACCAGCAGCATCGAACTGGCATGCAGCCGGAAGATCCCGAACAGCAGGACCAGCATGTGGGTCAACAGGAATGCGCCGCGCGCCTGCGGCGCGTGATAGAGCATGTAGGTGATCACCAGCGTGCCGGCCACCATTTGCGGAATCGTGATTCCGGGGTCGATCAGGCGCCGGTTCAGGCCCGAGCGCAAGATCGCATAGAACGAGGCATTGATAGCCACCAACGACACGGCCAGTGGAACCAGACTCTCGCCGGATGCCAGGCCAGTGGCAATCACGAACCCGAAAATGGCGAATCCGCATGCGTACGTCGCGCAGGCCAGCACCAGGCGCTTGATACGCAAGGCCTGAGCGGGATCGGAACCGAAAAAGAGCGTCTTGAACGACAAGCGGCGGTCTCCGGGCGGACACGACATGATTTCTGTGGAGAAACCACTATACCCAGTTTGTAACCACCGGTTTCGAGGATTGCTTCAGTTTGCGGGCAGGGCAGGCGCGCCAGGAATCTTGCGAGAGGCGGCGCCGGCCAGATGCGTGGGCGGGAGCAATGCGGATGGGTGCAACTCAGGACGCGATTTTCTTGCGTGCGTTGGCAACGGCGGCCTGGAATTGTGCATGGCCGTGCCACCCGGTGGCCACACCGAGCTTGCGGCCACGATGGAAGAACACGAATACGGGAATGCCGTGCAGGCCGAATTTCAGCGCCAGATCGCGGTCCGCGTAGACGTTCCCGTGCATCCAGTCCAGATCGAGATTTTCGATAGCTGCCGGATTGGCGAGCATCGCCTTTTTCGCGACCTCGCAGTTGTAGCAATCCACACCCCAGCAGAAGATGCAGACCAGGCGGTCGCCCGCATGGGCGAGCTGCTCCTGCAGCGTCGTGCTGTGCACCTCCTGCATGCCGAGGCGGGCAAAGACGTCTTCATTCATGGGCGACTCCGGAAATGAAAAACGCGGCCTGAGCCGCGTTTGATGGTCGGTATAACTTTGTTGTTACGCGCCTTCTGCCGACAGCACCTGGGCAGTGGCGGAAGCGACGGCCGCGATGCGACCCACGTCGCGCAGCTGCTGGGCGGTCAGACCGCTTTCTTTCAACAGCTTGTAGTGCGACTGGATGCAGAAATGGCACTTGCCGATGATCGACGAAGCCAGCGCATACAGTTCGAAGCGCTTGCGATCCACGCCGCCGTGGGTGGCATAGGCGTTCATGCGCAGTTCGGCGCGCTGGGTCTTCAGGTCGTTGTCATCCGCCATTTCGACATACGGATACCAGACATTGTTCATGCCCATCAGGGCAGCAGCGGTCAGGGCGGCATTCGTGTCGACTTCGGACAGCTGGCCGGAATTCTTCACGGCATCGATCAGGGGCTTGCAGCGCAGGGAAAAGGCCGCTGCGAGCAGCGCACCCACCGCGTCGGCCTGCTCCAGGCTGGAGCGCGCGACGACCGCGTCCAGGTTCAGGCGGATGTCTTTGGCGTAGTCAGGGATCTGCGACTTGATCGCATTCAGGAATTCCATACGTGCTCCTTGGAGTTTGAAGGGTGCCGCCGCCGCTGATGACGGCAGCGGCACCGTGGCAGGGTCAAGGTGGTCCGGCTTGGCCGGACCACCATTTCACCCATGGGGTCTTACAGCGTCTGGCCGCCGACAGCGCGGTTGCACGGGCACAGTTCGTCCGTCTGCAGGCCGTCCAGCAAGCGCAGGATTTCTTCCGGATTGCGGCCGACGTTCAGGTTGTTCACCGAAACGTGCTGGATGGTGTTGTCCGGATCGACGATGAAGGTGGCGCGCAGGGCAACGCCGGCTTCCTTCTCGCGCACGCCCAGTTGGTCGACCAGCGAGCCGGTGGTGTCAGCGAACTGCCACTGATTCAGGCTCTTCAGGTCGGGATGTTCACGACGCCATGCCAGCTTGACGAATTCGTTGTCGGTCGAGCCGCCCAGCACCACGGCGTCACGATCGGCGAAATCCTGGTTCAGCTTGGCGAAGCCGACGATTTCGGTCGGGCAGACGAAGGTGAAGTCCTTCGGATAGAAGTAGATGACCTTCCACTTGCCCGGGAAGGATGCTTCGGTGATCGTCTCGAAAGCCGATTGGCCGTTTTCTTCGTGTGCGTTGAAGCCGGGCTTGACGCCAGTGACGCTGAAAGCTTCGAGTTTGTCGCCTACGGTTTTCATGTGATTGACTCCTTCTTGTGTCGTGGTTGAGGGATGGAACGGACGGAGCATATCCAATGCAGGGGTATATGTAAAAGTGATTGTCTATATTGTCTGCATTGAAGAAAGCTATTTGTGGATGCAAATGGTGGCCGCTTCGCGGCCAAAGCCCCGATGATGCGCGGCCAGACGCAAGGGATGTTTGTGCTGAATCAAAGTTCCCCGGCCATGGAAAGCTTCCCAAATCGAAGGACGGGCACCGCAAGATCTGCCGAGGCCGCCCCCGGGCTTGCACCTGCCCGCGAAGCCTTGCGGCTCGCCTGCAGGGGGCGGCTGGTGCCTGCACAGCGGTTCTGCGTCCTGCGGGGTGGGGCATCGTCAGGGCCGGCGCCCGGGTCTCGGGCATGAATGCTGCATTGTCGGGTGCAGGCCGTCATTTGGCCTCGCATCCGTCGCGGTGCATGTCCGTTTCAAGGAGGTGATCATGAAATTTTCCAGCTTGCCCTTTCTATGCGCGCTCGGCCTGGCTGCTTCCGCCTTCGCTGGCGCCCAGCCGCAAGGGCGGTCCGATGCAACCAGCGGCTATGGCATGACGTCCGGCGGGACAGCCGGCATGCAGTCCGAAGCCGGCACCGACGTTCAGTCCGATGCAAACCTGGCCGACATGCCACAACCACGGACGTCCGGCGATGTGACCTGGATGTGCGGCGGCGTGGGTGAGAGCGAGATTGCTTACATGCAGCAACAGGCGCGAAATTTCGACTTGAAGCTGACCTTTGCTTCGGCCAGCGGCGCCTATCTGGCAAACATCGACGTCGACATCCGGGGGCCACAGGGCGAGTCCGTGCTGCAGACGAATTGCGACGGGCCGATCATGCTGGTGGATTTGCCGGGCAGCGGCGTCTACCAGATCGCGGCGGATGCCGACGGTTTCCAGCAGGCCAGCACGGTGCGTTTGAGCTCGGACCGCAAGCGCACAGCGCAAAACGTCTTCATCACCTGGCCGCGCAGCGCCGTGGCGGAGATGGGCACCGGCGCGCCAACCAGTGGCGGTGACCGCAGCAGCGGAAGATCGACGAATTGAACATGGCGGAAGAGCAGTCGGAGTCAGCCTTTCCGCAGCCCGCGAGGAAGCCCCGCGCCGAGGGGGGGGATACGACGGGACTGCAAGGCGCGAGTCCCTTTCCGCCACCCGCGACCACCGTCGAGTCCGAAGCATTCAGCGACTCGCAATTCTTCCGGCGCACGCTGCTGGTGGCAGGGGTCACCGTGCTGACCGGCGTCGTGCTGGCCCTGTTCTGGTATGCCGGTGACGTATTCCTGCTGATGTTCGGCGGCGTGCTGTTTGCCGTGCTGCTGCGCGCTCCCACCAACTGGCTCAGCCTGCATACACGACTGAGCGAATCGGCTGCGCTGGGCATCTCGGTCGTGCTGATCCTGGGCGGGCTGATCGGCTTGCTATACCTGTTCTTCTATCCGTTGGCGGGCCAGATCGCCAACCTCGTCGAAACCCTGCCGCAGGCCCTCGCGCGCATGCACGCCTGGTTAACGGAGCGGACCTGGGCGCGTCCGCTGCAGCCGCTGTTGTCGGACTTCACGCATCTGCGCGCGAACGTGCTCACCCTCGGTCGCGCGACCTGGATTCTGTCCTCGACGGCCACCGCCGTGGGGGCGGCACTGGTGGTCGTCTTCATCGGCATTTATCTGGCGGCACAACCGCGCCTGTACCAGCGCGGTTTCATGCACCTGCTGCCGCGCCGGAGCCGGCCGCGCGCCTATGAGGTGCTGGATGAAATCGGCAAGGTGCTGCGCTGGTGGCTGGTTGCGCGTCTGGCGACCATGACTCTGGTGGCGGCGGCTGCCGGGATCGGCCTGTGGTGGCTGGGCGTGCCCTATGCGATGGCACTCGGCGTGCTGACAGGGCTGCTCGAATTCATTCCCTACATCGGGCCGGTGCTGGCGGCCGCGGTACCGCTTCTGGTCGCCTTCAACATCGACCCCAACCTCGCGTTCTATGTCGCCGTGCTGTATATCGCTGTCCAGACACTGGAAGGCTACCTGCTGACGCCGCTGGTCGAGCAGCGCACGGTTGCCCTGCCGCCGGCGCTGGTGATCTTCGCCACCATTCTGCTTGCCGCGCTGGCCGGCCCGGTCGGAGTGGTGCTCGCTTCGCCGCTGACGGCCAGCTGCATCGTGGCCGTGCGCCTGCTCTACGTGGAAGACGTCGTGGAGCAGCCGGTCGGCGTGCCCTGAACCGCGGTGACCTGATCCCTGGAACGATGACGGCGCCACTCAGGCGCCGTCATTCATGCGGACAGGAGCACGATCAGCGGCGCTGCATTTCGCTCTGCTGGCGTTCGGCCGCACCCTCCAGTTTCTTGCCGCCGGACTCGATGTCCTGGCCCATCCCCTGCATGGTGTTGCAGGCCGTCAGGCCGAGCGAGAACGCGACGATGCCGAGCAGTGAGAGCATTTTTTTCATGGTCTTTCCTTTCTCCAGTTGATCAATGTCGGATTTCACAGAGGCCGGCGATTCTTTTCCGGCGGCCATGCTTAACGCTTTGCAAACTTCGTGCCATTGCCGAGCGATCAGTTCCCCCTCCGTTGCACGATGGAACCGGCCAGCGTGAGTACCCGGCCGATCATGTCCATCCTGCTGCGACTGGCGGCCACCGCGCCAAGCGCCATGCTGCCGCTGCTGACCGAACGCGCGATGCGGCGCGGGCCGATCGCAAGCACGGCAGCCACGCCCAGCGCCCACAGCATCGGATGATCGCGCATCGTTTGCGCGAGGCGCGATCGCGGGAAGCTGTCCGGTACGTGCCGGTATTGGTAGGTGGTGGTATCGACGGTGGCGCCGTTTGCGCGAGCCGGACGCACGGTCACAAAGGCATTGCCGTCGCCGCGCGCCGGCAGCGTGCGCAGGTCGTGGCCGTCGTGCAGTGCGCGTCGATAGGTCTCGCGCCGCATCTGCATCCGGTCGAGGATGGCCTGTCTTTCCTGTTCCAGTGCCTGAACTGGGTTCATAGGTTTTCCTTGATGACGTTGATGTCACGCTGCAGCTCATGTCGCAGCGTGGCCGACAGGGGCGGAGAGCGGAGGCGCTGGATGCAGTAAAACACGCTGGCTGCCGCCACCCCGCCATACAGCAGGACCACCAGCCAGGCCGCCAGGACGCGCAGCGATGTGTCCCAGAAGCTGATGATGATGGCCAGGCCGAGGAAGATCGTCGCCAGCAGGCCGAACAGGAACGCAACCGCGAAGCCGGCCATCCGAAGCCCAAGCTGGACTTCGCGGATCTTCATCTCGACCTTGAGCAGATCGAGGTAGTCGGTCACTCGGTCCAGCGTGATCAGGTAGACCTGCTTGGATTTGTGCAAGGCGGAAAGCATGGCGTCGGTTCCTATGCGGGATCGGGCGGCGTCGTGCCGGCTGGCGGGGGGCGAATCCGTTTCAGCGCCGCGCGAACAGCAGGCCCAGCAGCAGCCCGGTGCCGACCGCCAGCCCGACCGATTGCATCGGCTTTTCCTTGACGTACTGATGCGTGGTCTCTACTCCGCGATTGAATTGGCGGGACGCTTCATCCGCAAATCCGCGCGCGGCGTAACGCATGGAACTGAACCTGGCCATGATCTGCGCGTGCGCGCGCGCGAGTTCCTCCTCGTTCATCGACGCGGCACGATTGACCAGAGCGTCGAGGTCGCTCTTGATTGCACTCAGTTCCTCGCGAATCATTTCCGGGTTGTGGCGCGCGCGCGCCATGCGCCTCCCGCCCGTGGCGCTAGCTCCGTTGACGGGGGGCTGGGTATTCGAGTAGCTGCTGGTGTCCATGCATCGCTCCTTAGGGATCAGGTTGAAGGCAAGTGAGCGGCTTTCGCCGGCGAGTGCCGGAGCACCTGGCATGCGGCTGGCCGAACTCGCGCAAGGCGAGGTCGCTGCAAACCCTGTGCCAAGCATTTTCCCCGGACACACTTCACCCTGCGCAGTGGCCTGAGCAGGGCTGATGTACCCCCGGAACTTGCAAGTCCTGCATGTAATTTCTCCAATATTTGCAGGACCGGGGGTTCTTTTGCGTGCACTGCGTTGATCGAGCCGCAGTTGGCGCATTTCATGTACAGGTATAGGGACGGCGCCGGGTGCCAATCGGTTCGTGCGTACGGACCGGTTCGGTGGGCTTGATCAATGTGACCGGCCCGCGCGCTGACAGGCTATGACAGCGCGGCGCGATGAGGCGGGACGGTCTTCGGGGTACTTGCTCAAGTGAAAACTTGATGGAGGTCAACAGGGGGCGGCAATGGTGACGCAGCGCAAGTCGTCTTCGTTCTCGCGTGCTGTAATGCCCTGACAGCCACCAAGGAGCACAGCCATGATGACAGCCGTAATTTCGCTACTGGGTACCATTACCGCCTCGTTGATCATTGGCGTATTCCTCAGCGTCTTGCTTCAGCTTGAAGACATTGACGGTCCCCGCTGAAGCCGCCAGGACTTCCAGCAATCATTCGCAGCTGTGCCGTTCGAGATGCGCGTGTATGCATGGACTTTGTTCAGACGGATATTTTCCTTTTATTTCAATGACTTGTTCCGTATCCCACGGGTTTTCCACAGGTTTGCCCACTGATTCGGTGAACAAGTTGATCCCTTCCTGAACGGCATGCGCGGGCTCGTGCAATGTGTTTGTCAGCGCATTGCCTTGATTTTACGCAACGGAAAAATTTCCTTTTCCATCAATCACTTGCAGTGCGATCCCGGGCTTGTCCACAGACTTGCCCACTGCTTCCGTGGGTAACAGGGAAGGCCTGATTTTTTCGCGCGAGCCGTCACTCATGAACAAGCCGATGCTGACCTTGCTGGGCGCATTCGTTGAATTCGAGCGCAATTCGATCCGCGAACGACAGAACGAAGGCCGAAGGCGTCTACAGGGGCAGAATGCGGCTCTACCTCGATATCACGGGATCGGGTCTCGAACTTTACGGGCTGATTGACGCCGCTGGGCCGAAGGCGAAGGGTGTTGCCACAATGAAGATCGCGCATCATCGCGCCGCCCCAGGTAAAGAGCCGACGCCCCTGTGCACGGCTTTCGAGAGGGTGGAAAGCGCTGTTTTCGAAAGGGCGCAGCGACCTGGCCGGTGGCGTACAGAGCACTCAACCTGGGGACGGCGAATAATTACCGTTGCCAGCTCTATCCGGGGTTCGGATTTCGGGCCTTATGCCTGCATGGCGCTTGCACGGGCCCCGGAAAGCAAAAAGCCCAGTCCGAGGACTGGGCTTTTTGCTTGAATTCTTGGGGTGGCCGATGGGACTCGAACCCACGACGACAGGAATCACAATCCTGGACTCTACCAACTGAGCTACGGCCACCACTGTCTTGCAAGACTGATGTCAAGCAAGCCCGCAATTATACAAACTTCCTTTGAATGTGGCAAACGGGTATTCCGTTCATGGCACGACCGCGAACGCCTTGACGCGCAGTCCGAGCAGGCGGGCGATTGCCGCACTCAGTGTTGCGGGCGCTCCGGTCGTATAGGCGCAAAGCGAACCGTCTCCTTCCTCGCGCAACAGCCCGTTCGTGGCGAGCACGCGCGCGAGCTGGCGCGCTACGGCTTCGCCGGTGTCGACGATGCTGACCGGAGATGTGCGAAGACTTGCGCATATCTCCGCGATCAGCGGGCGCAAGAACGGGTAGTGGGTGCAGCCGAGCACCAGCGTGTCGGCATCCTGTTCGAGCAGTGGTGCGACATAGTTGCGCAGCAGCCGCGCGGTGGCGGGGGTGTGCAGTTCGCCTTTTTCGACCTGATCGGCAAGGCCGGGGCAAGCCTGAGGCAGGAATCGGACCTCGTGGGCGGCTTCCAGCCGTTCGCGCAGGCCTGCGAAGCGCTGACTGGCGACCGTGCGTTCCGTTGCCAGCACGCCGACGATGCCGCTTCGGGTGAGGGCTGCTGCCGGTTTCAGTCCGGGCTCCACGCCGATCACCGGCAGCGCCGGATGGCAGGCGCGCACTGCGGCAATGGCGGCCGCCGTGGCGGTGTTGCAGGCCACCACCAGCGCTTTTGCCTTGCGTTCGATCAGAAAGCTGGCTGCCGCAAGCGTGCGCGCGATGATTTCCGTTTCGCTGCGCTCGCCATAGGGCGCAAAGCCGGAGTCGGCGAAGTAGAGCAGATTTTCTCGCGGCAGCAGCGTGCGTATGTGGAGCAGTACGGAAAGGCCGCCGAGGCCGGAATCGAAGACGCCGATCGGGGCGTCGGAGGGATTGGGGGCGTGCATGAACTTGGGCTGTGCCGCCGGGGAAGGAAAAGCGGGCGCCTGTCATGCAGGCGCCCGCCGTCATTGCACGCTTACTTGGTGACGACCGGAACGTCGAGCAGCTTGCCCGAGGCGATGCGCTCGGACCATTCCTTCGGCCCGGTGTTGTGCACCGAAACACCGTTGGAGTCGACTGCAACCGTGACCGGCATGTCCTTGACCTCGAACTCGTAGATGGCTTCCATGCCAAGGTCTTCGAAGCCGACCACCTTCGCGTTCTTGATCGCCTTCGAAACCAGGTAGGCGGAGCCGCCGACGGCCATCAGGTAGGCAGACTTGTGCGCCTTGATCGCCTCGATTGCGACCGGGCCGCGCTCGGCCTTGCCGATCATCGCGATCAGGCCGGTCTGTTCCAGCATCATGCCGGTGAACTTGTCCATGCGCGTGGCGGTGGTCGGGCCGGCGGGGCCGACGACTTCCTCGCGCACCGGATCGACCGGGCCGACGTAGTAGATCACGCGGTTGGTGAAGTCGACCGGCAGCTTCTCGCCCTTGGCCAGCATGTCCTGGATGCGCTTGTGGGCGGCGTCGCGGCCGGTCAGCATCTTGCCGTTCAGCAGCAGGGTCTGGCCCGGCTGCCAGGAGGCGACTTCTTCCTTGGTCAGCGTGTTCAGATCGACGCGCCGGGACTTCTCGGTATCCGGCACCCACTGCACGTCCGGCCATTCCGACAGCGACGGCGGTTCGATGTAGGCCGGGCCCGAGCCGTCGAGCACGAAGTGCGCGTGGCGCGTGGCCGCGCAGTTCGGGATCATTGCCACCGGCTTGGAAGCCGCGTGGGTCGGATACATCCTGATCTTCACGTCCAGCACCGTGGTCAGGCCGCCCAGGCCTTGCGCACCGATGCCCAGCGCATTGATCTTGTCGCACAGCTCGATGCGCAGTTCCTCGGTCTTGTTCCGTGGGCCGCGCTGGCGCAGTTCATACATGTCGATGTCTTCCATCAACGATTCTTTCGCCATCAGCATCGCCTTCTCGGCAGTGCCGCCGATGCCGATGCCGAGCATGCCCGGCGGGCACCAGCCGGCGCCCATCGTCGGTACCGTCTTGAGCACCCAGTCCACCAGCGAATCGGACGGGTTAAGCATCACGAACTTGGTCTTGTTCTCCGAGCCGCCGCCCTTGGCTGCGACCTGCACGTCCACGGTATTGCCCGGCACCAGTTCCATGTGGATCACAGCCGGCGTGTTGTCCTTGGTGTTCTTGCGTTCGAACTGCGGGTCGGCCACGACGGACGCGCGCAGCACGTTGTCCGGATGCAGGTAGCCACGGCGCACGCCCTCATTGACGGCATCGGTGATCGAGCCGGAGAAACCTTCGAAGCGAACGTCCATGCCGATCTTCAGGAAGACATTGACGATCCCGGTGTCCTGGCAGATCGGACGACGGCCTTCGGCGCACATCTTCGAGTTGGTCAGTATCTGGGCAATGGCGTCCTTCGCGGCCGGGTTCTGCTCGGCCTCATACGCGCGCGCCAGATGCTGGATGTAGTCGACCGGGTGGTAGTACGAGATGTACTGCAACGCGGCGGCGACGGATTCAATCAGGTCTTCTTGCTTGATGACAGTCATGGTGGGCTCTGAGGGTGGTCAGTGAGAATGGGACTGCGGGGCGTGGGACTGCAGGGCATGGGACATCAGGCGGTCGCACATCGCGATCGCCATGGCCGAAACGAGGAAGGCCAGGTGGATCGCAGTCTGCGCGATCAGCGTCTTCGGGTCATGCGCGCTCGCGTTGATGAAGGTCTTGAGCAGGTGGATCGACGAAATGCCGATGATGGCCGTGGCCAGCTTGACCTTCAGCACTGATGCGTTCACATGCGAGAGCCATTCCGGCTGATCCGGATGGTGCTCCAGGCGCATGCGCGAGACGAAAGTTTCGTACCCGCCGACGATGACCATGATCAGCAGATTGGAAATCATGACCACGTCGATCAGGCCGAGCACGACAAGCATGATGGTCGTTTCAGTGAGCTTGGTGGGACGTGGTGCGCCTTCGATGGCGACGGCGCTGATGATGTGGTCGAGCGCCGCCTGGTTGCCAAAGGCCGCACCGATCAGATCGACCAGTTCGACCCAGAAATGATAGACGTATACGCCTTGCGCCAGGATCAGGCCGATATACAGCGGCAACTGCAGCCACCGGCTCATGAAGATCAGATTGGGAAGCGGGCGGATCGGACGTGCAGCGGTGGTAATGCCGGGATCAGAATGCATGGAAAAATGATGACTGCGGGTAAGAAAAACCCACGCATTTTACACGCGACAACGTCTGCCTTCCTGCCCCAATGCGCATGCGCTGCATGGCCTGGTGAGCACATGCTTGCATGAGTGATAACGCTTTGTGTGCAGGGAGGCTGCGTGCCGCCCGGATCTACCTCAGCTGCGGCATTTTCACGAAGCCCGGCAGTTCCTCGAATCGGTGCAACCAGGCGGAAACGGCAGGAAATTGGCTCAGTGAAATGCCCCCTTGTTCCGCCACGCTGACCAGCGGATAACAGGCAAGGTCGGCCAGCGTCACCTTTCCCTGTTCGAGCCAGTGGTCCTCCGCCAGGCTGCGCTCCAACACCTGCAGCGCAGCCAATGCGCGCGATTGGGCGAGCTCCAGGTCGCAGCGGATGCCGAAGGTCACATGATTGCGTGCATAGCCGAGCCCGTTGTGCAGGTCGTTGGCGTCCATGAACAACCATTGCATCACGCGAGACGCCGCCCACGCATCCTGCGCGAGCCACGCATGTTCAGGGTCGTACTTGCGGGCGAGGTAGTAGAGGATCGCATGGCTGTCGCGCAGGATTGCATCGCCATCCTGCAACACTGGCACCTGACCGAGCGGGTTGAGTGCCAGGAATTCCGGACGCCGGTGCTCGCCGCTGACAAGGTTGACGACACATTCGCTCCATTGAAGGTCGAGCATGGAAAGCAGCAAACGCACGCGGTGGGTGTTGGCTGACAGAGGAAAGCCGTACAAGGTCATGGACATGGTGGGCGACTCCGAAAAAGACAAAGGGGGACGGGCAGCCGGCATGGCGTGATGCGATGACTGCCGACGGCCGATCCAATGTAGGGAGACGCCATTGCGGCCGCAACCACCTCCGAGGTAGTTGCAAAATGCACCGCGCTCCCCGAGACTGGCGCCATCGTTCATCCTTCGGTCGCATCCTTTTCGGGGCAAACATGCGTGCTGCCAGCGACATCGCCTCCGCCTCCACTGGCGGTTCCTCGTTTCCGGCGCTGCTCAAGCGCTGGCGCGAAC
>JAEZHR010000004.1 GCA_023416415.1 Pseudomonadota bacterium | reverse complement strand
GTGCGACGTTGGCGTAAGCGCCGGGACGCGTACTGGCAATGATTTCACCAGCGGCATCGGCAATACCCACGGAGAAGATGAACCCCGGCGGCAGCAGGTTTTTTTCCTGCAGTTCGAGCAGTGCGTTCGCCCCCGCACGCAGCTCATAGGCGTACGCCACCGTTCTGAGCGCCTGGTCGATGGCATGCAGGCTGGCCGCCATCTGGGTCTGGTAGGTTTCGATCAGTTCGAGCGTGGATTCGCCCGCCGCCTTTTCGGTATTGCGGCCGTCGAGGTCGATCGTGTAGAAGGTGGCGCCCCAGATGGTAACGAGCAGCAGGGCGCCGAGCAGCCCGAACATGCTGGGCAGTTCCAGAAGCGGCCGCAGCGCGGTCGGCAATGGGCGGCTGGCAGGACGGGTCGCGGTCATGGAACGATCTCCACGCGCTTGACGGTCGCATCGAGTGCCGCGCTGTCGAGATAGCCGATGCTGCCAGGGTTGGCCTGCAGCAGCGCCTTGAGCGCCGGATAGCTGACGGCTTCACGCGGCGGAAAGCCTTTGCCGGTAAACAGCAGTTTTGACCAGTAGGCGCGCATCTGGGCCGGCGTGCGGTCGAGGTACTGCAGGTAGAACTCGTCGCGCGTGGCCGAACCCGGCGGACCGTCCAGCGCAATGACCATCCGCCCGTCGGGCAGATGGTCGCGCCGGCCGAGGAAGATGTCGGCCAGCTCGCTGGCGTGCAGGCGCGAGATGGCGCTGGCGCTGGAAACCACCGGGACGACCTCTGCCCGTGCCGCGCCGGCAGGCAATGCGGCAAGCAGAGCGGCGAGCACGATGCCCGGCATCAGGCGCGCGATGGTGGAGATGGGATTCAATGCGCCCTCAGAAGACGAAGTCCAGCGCAACGGAGAACAGCTTCAGGTTCTTGCCGCGAACGAAGCCGGGTTGCAGGTTGACCTGGTGGCCGGACGAGCCGTCTGCGATGTCCATGTAGTCGAACTGCGCCTTGAGGGCGAGGTCGCGCACGACGTCCCAGCGCACACCCACGGAGATCGACTTCTGCACGGGAGTCAGCGCAAGCAGATCGTTCAGGCGCTCATTGAGCCCGGCTGCGCCCGGATGGTCCAGTCCGGATGTCGAAGTCGGAGAGTCGCTCTTGATGCCTGCCAGCACGAAATAGGGCGTGACATCGCCGAAGCTGTGGCCGGCGCCCAGATACCAGCCGGTCCTGTCTCCCATCCAGGAGTCATTCCAGACCCTGGCCGCCTCGCCGATGATGAACCAGCTGCCGGCATCGTACCCGGCCCCCAGCGTGGCCAGCCGGTAGTTCTTGCGCCGGGTTTCGTAACGCTCCGCGATGGCGCGACCGGCCGCACCGAATCCGCGATACGCATCGAACAACGGCTGCGGACCGTCGACCGTCAGTTTCGATTGCAGATAGGAGCTGCGCACGGTCCATCCGCCGGATTCGCTTCGATACGCCAGGCCGAGGCCATCGCGTGTCAGGACATTGGAATTGACGGGGCCCTTGGCGTCGCTATTGCCGACGAAAATCTGGAAATCGTGATTGACGGCGCCGTGCGTGAATCGATAGCCGGCGTCGACGCCGTCGCTGCTGGCTCCCGGCAGCATGCTGTATACCTCCAGCGGAGGGCGTACCCAGGGCATCGTGTAGCCGACCTTGCGGTGATCGCCTGACAGAAAGGCCGGTCGCGCGATGCGCCCCACGCGCACGCTCAGGGCATCCGACAGCCTGAGCTGCACGTTCGCCCACTCGACGCGTGGCCTGTAGCTGCCGTCGTTCTGCTGCTCCGAGATGAGCTGCAGAACGCTCGACAGGTCCCGGCTCGGCTGCGCCGTCAATTGCACGCCAAGGCGGCTGTCGGGCGCGGCACTCCAGGTGTGCGTATGGCCGGGGCCATTGGGCCTCAAGGGACCATTCGCAAAATCCGCGCGCGTCTCGCTGGAACGCACTGCCGAGAGCGTACCGAAGCCGTTGATCGAAAAGCCGGGTGCGCCGTCGGCGTGCTGCGCCGCCCATGCGCTGCAGCAGGCTGCCAGCAGCAGCACGGCGACATTCAGTCGTAGTAATGGCATTGCTTCAAAGCCTGTTCCGGGGGAGCAGATCCGCATGGCATCCGAAAGACCGGATGGTGTCGCGCCCTCCCCCTGAGCTGCATGCGAACCTGTGCCACGGCCCAAACCAGTCTTGGCCGTTTGGAAACGGTAACCAATCGCGGGATTATGCAGTTATAGTTGCAATAGAGCAACTTTTACCGCATGGTTTGTTCTCTTTTTTCCACATCACGTTGTTGCTTTCTGATATTCATTCAGACGGCCGACGGCTCCTGCTGCGCTTGCAATGCCTTATCGCCGCCGATCATGCGCCGGACCTGCTCCGGGTCCAGGCGCGTGGGCAGGGACGGATCTAGCAGGCAGGCATACAGACGCGCCAGGTCGAGCGCCTGAATCATCAGTCGCCCCTCGTTGGCCTGGATTACCTGTCCGACCAGCAGGGACTCGCTATCACTGCCCAACGGATTGGGGACAATCTGCTGCGGCGCGAATTCGGGCACTGCGTGCAGTTCGTCGACCAGCAGACCCACATCCTGCCCCCCGTGCCGTACCAGCACCACCTGGCTGCGGCCGTCCACCTCGGTCGCACTGCCGAACAGCAGAGCGCGCAGGTCGAACACCCAGACGAAGCTGCGCCCCTCACCTTCGCGCTGCTGGGCCAGCACGCCGACGCGCTCACGCCGTCCACCCATGCCGATCGACGAAATCTCGGAAGCGGGCAGCGCCTCCAGCACTGCTTCGGCCGGCAGCGCGAACAGCATGCCGCCGACGAAGAAGGTCGCGTACTCGATACCGCCCGTGCCCATATGCGAGGCGAGCGCTGCATGCTCGCGATCGACCAGCCGGGACATCTCACGCACTTCACCGAAGCGGTAGTACACGACCGCCAGCACGTCATCGTTGTAGCCGTCGAGCACCTTGAACTCGCGGTAGCCGTTGCAGGCGGACAGGCCCATGATGGCGTAGTGCCCGTCGTGCAGGACGATGCGCGAAGCGCTGCGCCCCTTGGGCAGGGCCAGCATGCCGGGCTCGAGCGCCAGACGTGACCCCACCGGATGCGTCGGGTCGGTGCTGGAAATGACCAGTCCCCTACGGTCGATGAAGAGGGCGCTTGCGTCCTTCTTTTCGGCCAGGGCGCCGGCCAGCATGGCGCCGAACTCGGGCTCGGCGTCGAACACGATGCCGATGCCGCCCACGACCTGCGCCGGGTCGTGCGGGTCGCGCACCGCGGCGTGATAGACGTAGGTCGGCCGGTCGCCGTACAGGGGCGACGCTTCGAAGGGCGTCACGAAGTACTGCTGCTCGTTACGCAGCGCGCACACGGCGGCCAGGCTTGCATCGTCCACATGGCTGCCGACGACGGCCGCCGCTGCGGCTTCGTCACCATCGCGGCTGGAGACCGCCAGGATGCGGCCATGCACGTCGTAGATGAAAAGGCTGGTGTAGACCGTATACAGGCCGGTGATGTACTTCAGGATGGCCGTGACCTGCTGCAGCGTGTCCGGCGCAGGATCACCCGCGGCCAGTGCCCGGCGCAGCGCCGGCGTGAGCGCCCACCAGCGGCAGTCGTTGGCGCGCTCGTACAGATTGCGGTCGAGCAGGTCGACCAGAAGGCGCGAGACGAATTCGGAATCGCGCAGACTGGAAGCGAGCACGGTTTCGTACAGATCGCGGATCGAATGCGAGAACAGCTCGTTGCTGCGCTCGCCCGTCTCGCCGATCTGCTCGAGGATGGCCTTCAGGCGCTGCGCCTCGCCGTGCTGGCCGGCCGTCATTACCTGCCCGTTCCAGACCACGCGCCGGATCGTCTCGGCCGCGTTCATGATCTCGAACAGCGGCGGGCAGAACGCGCGGGCATGCGACAGGAGGCCATCGGCGACGTGATCGTCGAGCTCGGCCAGCGCGCGCAGGCTGCCGCCATGGAAGGCCACGTCCAGTGCGATCATGACCTGCCCCTGCCAACCGGGTGGGCCCATGTAGCCCTGGTAGCCCTCGGCGGTAAAGGTGCGCGCCAGATATTCACGGCCGCCGTAGACCACCAGTTTCGGCGTAGCGCTGCGGTTGACCGGCACCGTCGAGCCGGGCGCAATCCAGCGCTCATCGGCGCTGGCGATGACGCGGTTGTCGCCATTGAGCAGCAGCATGTTGCTGCGCCCTTGGGGGTCGCCGTGCGAGCGGAAGATGCCGGCCATTTCTTCCTCGAAGTGAAAGCACAGGCACAGCACGCCGACCGGGACGCCGGTTTCCGGATGCAACATGCGACGCGAGTAGATCAGTGCCTGCTCCTTGGCCGGGCGCAGGTCGGTCGCGCGGAAGGTTTCGACATGGGTGTCGGAAGCCAGCGTCTCGGCAATCAGCGGATCGGTGCTGCCTTCGAGCGGCGTGGCCTCGTCGATCTGGACCAGTACGTTGCTGTCCGGATCGAGCACGATGATTTCGTCATAGACCGTGTACTTGCTGCGGTAGGCGCGCAGGCGCAGACGCATGCGCTCGGTCGCCGCATCGGCGTCCGAATGCAGGCCGGCAGCGAACGCGCACAGTTCGTCGTCGGTGGCCAGAAAGCCGACGTCGGCAGTGCGTTCGTACAGGTTGCGCACCACGATGTCGATGGCGATTTGGCCTTTGGCCCGCAATGCCAGCAGTGCCTTGCGATGCGTCTCGGTCGCGAGTCTGTCGATCAGCTCGCCGGTGAGCGTT
>JAEZHR010000422.1 GCA_023416415.1 Pseudomonadota bacterium | reverse complement strand
CCTTGCCATGCTGGAGCAGAACCAGCCCGATGATCGACAGAGCCGCGACCACCTGGATCACGACGATGACAGTCTGAAAAGTATTCATTGAAAATCCATTCTTGAGTAGATTGCGAGCACCTTGCTCATGCCGCAGCGACGATTGCAAGAAAGTCGGCCGCCTTGAGCGACGCTCCCCCGATCAATCCGCCGTCGATATCAGCCATTGCCAGCAGCTGTGCTGCATTATCCGGCTTCATGCTCCCGCCGTACAGAATCCGCACCTCGCTCGCAGCCTGCGCATCCTTCGCTTCCAGCTCTGCACGCACAAGCGCATGCACTTCCTGTGCCATCGCGGGAGTCGCCGTCTTGCCCGTACCGATTGCCCAAACAGGCTCGTAAGCCAGAACGATACGGCGCGACTGCTCGGCACTCAGCACTGCCAGCACGGCATTTACCTGGGCCTGCACAACTGCAGCAGTCTCGCCGGCCTCACGTTGCGCGAGAGTCTCACCTATGCAGACAACGGGAATGAGGCCAGCCTCCAGGGCACGCTGCGCCTTGCCTGCGACGATCTCATTGGATTCGCCATGATAAGCACGACGCTCGGAATGACCGACGAGAACGAATCTGCACCCGAAATCTGCCAGCATACTCGCCGACACCTCCCCGGTATAGGCGCCGGCCTCATGCACGGAAACGTCCTGAGCCCCCCATTGCACCGAGGTCCCCGCAAGCAGTTCCCTGCATTGAGAGAGGTATGGCGCCGGGGCACATACGGCAACTTCGCAGGCCGGCTGCCCGAGACCGCGCTTGATTCCATCCAGCAACGCGGCATTAGCGGCCGTGCTGCCATTCATCTTCCAGTTTCCGGCAATGAGTTTGCGGCGCATATCGGCTAGAAAAGCAAATAACCCGCGATTCTAGCCTGCGCGACGAGGCCCGGTCAAACCCGGGGCTTGTGTCGTGGGGCGCAATCCGCCTGCAGATCAGTTGACGCGGAGCACAATTTTTCCAACGTGCTCTCCGGACTCCATGAGCCGATGCGCCTCGGCGGCCTGTTCGATCGCAAATTCACGATAAATGACAGGTTTGAAGCTGCCGGATTCGATGAGCGGCCATACATGGGTCTTCAGCTTTTCCGCAATGGCCGCCTTGACGGCAACTGGGCGCGGGCGAAGCGTCGAACCGGTAATCGTCAGGCGTCGGCGCAGGATCGCCCCCATGTCGATTTCTGCCTTGGCCCCGCCCAGCAAGGCGATGATCACGAGCCGACCGTCGTCTGCAAGACAGTCCAACTCTCGCGCCACGTAAGTCCCGGCAACCATGTCGAGCATGACGTCAACGCCCTTTCCTCCGGTTTCTGTCTTAACCACCTCGACAAAATCTTCCTCTCGATAGTTGATGGCTCGCCTTGCACCTAACGCGGCACAGGCACGACACTTTTCGTCGGTCCCGGCGGTGGCGAACACCGCATGACCGAGTGCAGTTGCCATCTGAATTGCAGTCACGCCGATACCGGAGCTACCGCCCTGCACAAGCAGAGTTTCGCCAGGAGCAAGACGCCCTCGGTCGAAGACGTTGCTCCAAACCGTGAAGCAGGTTTCAGGCAGGCTGGCCGCCTCGAGCGCGCTCAGCCCTTGTGGAATCGGCAAACATTGCGCTGCCGGCGCCACGCAATATTCTGCATAACCGCCGCCCTGAACCAGCGCGCACACCATATCGCCGACGCGCAGCTCCGTCCCCGCGACATCGCCAGCAACGATCTCGCCGGCGATCTCAAGACCTGGCAGATCCGGCGCTCCCATAGGGGGCGGATAGTGACCTTTGCGCTGCAGGATATCGGGACGATTGATGCCCGCAGCATGAACCCGGACAAGAACTTCGCCTGCTAATGGTTGCGGCACTGGCCGCTCACACAAATGCAGAACATCGGGGTCGCCGGGATGGGCGATTTCAATCGCTTTCATGGCTGATATGAATATAAAAAATGTCCATTCTACGCGGCGCGTACATCACCGACCAAAGGAAATGCCTCACCTCTCGGTGAAGCACTGCAATAAAAACGGCAAAGCAGGGAATTTTTAACAAGCAGAAACAACACGAATACTAAGAGCCTATTCCGACAGGAGCTGATCGGGAAATGAATGTGGCATGTCTGGTCGAAGAGGGAAAGGAAGACTTCCGCTGGAGATGCAGTCATGAAAGCGAACAGGCGTGACGATGGCTATCGCATGAGCGATGCGCTGTGGGCGCGGATGGAGCCGTTACTGCCGGCGCCGAAGCCGCATCCCTTGGGATGCCATCGCCCCAGGGTCCCCAACCGTGCCGCGATGGATGCGATCCTGCTGGTGCTGCGCACCGGCATGCAATGGAATGCACTTGACGGCACCGCTGTGTGCGCGTGCGCGTCGGCCTATCGGCGATTTCGGGAATGGACCGATGCAGGTGTATTCGAAGCGTTCTGGCGCCGGGGGCTGCTGGAATACGATGAAATGAAGGGGATCGACTGGAGCTGGCTGGCCCTGGACGGGACGATGACGAAAGCCCCGCTGGGAGGGAAAAAAACCGGCCCCAACCCATGCGACCGCGCCAAAGGCGGCGTCAAGCGCCGTCTCCTCACTGAAGGTCACGGCGTTCCACTGGCGGTGGAAACGGCATCGGCCAACCGCCATGACATGAAGCTGGATGCCGCGGCATCGGTGCACATGATGTGCGCGCGTCCATGCGATGGTCGGACGATGAAGTTGGGCCTGGACCGCGGTTATGACTACGATGCGGTACGCCGCCTCGTACAGCTGGCCGGCTTCGAGCCGGTCGTTCTGAGTCGGCGCGATGAGAAGGAAAACGAGACGCAGCGCGGCGCACGTGCCCGGCGCTGGGTGGTGGGCGCACGCATAGTTGGCTGAACCGGTTTCGCCGTCTGCTGGTGCGATGGGAAAAGCGGGCCGATACCTATCTGGCCATGCTCCAGTTCGCCTGTGGCCTCATCGCTTGGCCTTCCGCCCTATCGAAATAGGTTCTAAATGCATGCCGCCCTGCAAAGTCCTCGTGCCCACCAGACACTCCGATCGCCAGCACCTGGCAGGCATTACCTGCCGTCACTGCCAAAGACATGGAAATACCGTTACATGGAAATACCGTTCGCGAACGGTGGGCAGCCGGTTCAGCAAGTTTCGGCATTGCACCGCTTCCCGAGGGCGAAAATGGCGCCACGACATCGCTTGCACGCCGGGGCAGTGTGATGCACTGCAACCAGACGGGACGCGCGGCGCTTCCATCGCAGTAAACAAGCCAGGGGCGCAACCAAGACGTACTGAAACAAAAAAGGCCCGGACGATGTCCGAGCCTTTGGGAAACCGATGCGAAGCGTCGCGCCGGCAAGACTTAGTTCTGCTGGTCCTGCTCCGGTGCAGCGCCTTCGGGGTCAGCCGCCTTCATCGACAGCTTCAGGCGACCACGCTCGTCAGTTTCGATGACCTTCACACGCACTTGCTGACCTTCGGCCAGGTAATCGGAAACTGCATTGACCCGTTCGTTGGCAATCTGGCTGATATGCAGGAGACCATCACGACCCGGCAGAACCTGGACGATGGCACCGAAATCCAGCAGTTTGAGCACCGTGCCACTG
>JAEZHR010000388.1 GCA_023416415.1 Pseudomonadota bacterium | reverse complement strand
GCACCAGACGCTGCACGTTGATGCCGGTCTCGGCGGGGTTGTACTTGTCGTCGAGCGCGACAATTTCCAGCTTGACCTTCTTGCCGCCGACTTCCAGGCCCTTGGCATTGATCTCATTGACCGCCATTTCGGCACCGGTCAGCACGTTCTTGCCGTACAGCGCGGCACCACCGGACAAGGGCCCGGAATAACCGATCTTGACGACTTCCTGGGCCAGCGCAGAACCGGCGAATGCAAAGCCGACGGCCGCTGCGGCGGCGAGGCGGGTAAGCGCAAACTTCTTCATTGCTTGTCTCCTATTGGTGGGTTTTCTACTGCAACTGCGCGCTGAATGCGCCCTCCCGTACCCGGCGTGCCGGCTGCGGGAACGATTGAAGTCTGCGGCCCCTCAGGCCCCGATGTACGCCTTGCGCACGTTCTCGTTGTTCATCAGCTCGTCGCGCGTGCCCTCCAGCACGATACGACCGCTCTCGATGACATAGGCGCGCGAAGCGATCTTCAGGGCAGCAAAGGCATTCTGCTCTGCCAGCATCACCGTGGTGCCGGCCTTGTTGATCTTCTCGATCACCTCGAACATCTGCTTGACCACCAGCGGCGCCAGCCCAAGCGAAGGCTCGTCCAGCAGCAGCGCCTTCGGACGTCCCATGAGCGCGCGTCCGATGGCCACCATCTGCTGCTGCCCGCCGGAGAGCGAACCGGCCAGCTGTTCGCGGCGCTCGGCAAGAATCGGGAACATCTCGAACACCTCGTCCAGGCGACGCTGGTTGCCCTTCTTGTCCCGCCGATGCACATAGGCGCCGAGCATCAGATTCTTCAGCACCGACATGCCGGGAAACAGCTTGCGCCCCTCCGGACAGTGCACCACGCCGTCGTGCACGATTTCCGAAGGCTTGCGGCCAACCAGTTCCTGGTCCTTGAACTTGATGCTGCCGGTGGCAGCCTTGTTCAATCCCGAGACGGTCAGAAAAATCGAACTCTTGCCGGCGCCGTTGGCGCCCAGCAGCACGACCAGCTCGCCGTCCCTGGCATGGATGCTCACGCCGTCGAGCGCCCGGAAACTGCCGTAATTCACCGAGACGTTTTCAAGCTGCAGCATGTTCGCTCCCAAGATAGGCTTCGATGACCACGGGGTTCGCACGGATCTCCGCCGGCGTTCCCTCGGCGATCTTCTCGCCATAGTTCAGCACCAGAATCTTGTCGGCGAGGTTCATGATCATGCTCATCTTGTGTTCGATCAGGCACACGGTCATGCCCGACTTGACCATCTTGCGGATCAGATCCGCCAGCCCCACGGTCTCTTCCGGGTTCACGCCGCCGGCCGGTTCGTCCAGCAGGACGAGCTTGGGGTCGGTGGCCATGGCCAGCGCAAAGGCAACGCGCTTTCTTTCCTCCTGCGAGATGTCGGCCGCGATGCGATTCGCCACGTGCGACAGACCGACGAAATCGAGCGCCTCGCGCGCCTTCTCGCGGGAGCGCCGCTCCTCGTCCTTCAGGCGCTTGCTGCCAAGGATCACGTCCAGCAGACCCGATTGCGTGCGCAGACGGTGGCCGACGATGAGGTTGTCGAGCACGGTGGCGCCATCGAACAGCGTGGTGGTCTGGAAGGTGCGCGACATGCCGAGCTTCGCAATCTGATCGGCGCGCAGGCCGGTCACGTCCTGGCCGTCGAAGACGATGCGGCCGGAAGTGGCCGGATACACGCCGGAGATCAGATTGAAGAACGTGGTCTTGCCGGCGCCGTTGGGGCCGATGATCGCGTTGATCTTGCCTTTCTCGATCGTGGTGGTGACGTTGCTGACCGCAGCCAGCCCGCCGAAGCGCTTGGACAGGTCGGTGACTTCAAGCATGGCTGCCTCCCTGGGTCTGTGTGGAGAGCTTGGCCGATGCCGGCCGGTCGCCGCCGGCCTGCTGCGCGGCCGCCTGCCTGAAGGCACGGCGTGCACGCCATTGCAGGTAGGTGCCCACGATGCCATGCGGCAGGAAGATCACCAGCGCCACCAGCACCGGGCCGAACACGACGAAACGGTAGTCCTGCAGGAACTGCAGGTACTGCGTAATCCATGGCATGGTGATCGAACCGAGCAGCGGGCCAAACAGCGTGCCGATGCCGCCGAACAGCATGTACATCGTCATGTCGAAGGCGTGCTCGACGCTGGCCAGGCCGGGGCCGAGGAAGCGCACGTACCCGGCGTACAGCCCTCCCGCCATGCCGGCGTAGAACACCGACAGCACGAAAGCCAGCACCTTGTTGCGCATCAGGTTGATGCCGATCGCTTCGGCCAGTGCCTCGCCGTTGCGAATCGCCATGAAGGTACGGCCCAGAAGCGAATTGACGATGCGGTGCATGACCCAGACCGAAATCGCCAGGAAGAACAGCACCAGGTAATACAGCGCGCGCGGCGATTCGAAATCGATGCCGAACAGCGGCTCCGGCGCCGGAATGCCGATGATGCCGACCGTGCCGTGGGTCAGACTTTCCCACTTCTCGATCAGCAGGTACATGATGTAACCCACGCACAGTGTAAAGATCGAGAAGAAGTGGCCCTTCAGGCGCAGCGACAGGATGCCGACGAAGAAGCCGACCACGGCCGCAACCACGCCGGAAAGCGCAAACGCCAGCCAGAACGGAAACCCGTGGTCGACCGTCAGGATGCCCACCGTGTAGGCGCCGACTGCCATGAAGCCCGCATGCGCCAGGTTGTACTGGCCGGTGTAACCGGTGATCAGGTTCAGACCGATGGTGGCGATGGCGAAAATGTAGGCCATCGACATCACGGTCAGGTGGTAGTCGTTGCCGGAGATGAACGGGAACAGAATGCCGGCCGCCAGCAACAGCAGCCAGCCGGTCTTGGTGCCGATGATATTCATCATTGGACTCCCTTCGCGAACAGGCCTTGCGGGCGCACCGACAGGATGAGGACCAGCAGCGCGAAGGCAATGATGTCCTTGTAATCGGTCGAGATGTAGAAGGCACCGAAGGCTTCGGCGAAGCCGATGATCAGGCCGCCAACGATGGCGCCGGGCACGCTGCCCATGCCGCCCAGCACGATGATGACGAAGGCCTTGGTGATCACCAGATGGCCCATGGCCGGGTAGACCAGGTTGATCGGCGCGTACAGCGCAGCGGCCATGGCGGCCAGCGCGCCGGAGATGGCGAAGGTCATCATCGCCACGCGGTTCGGATTGATGCCCACCAGCGCCGCGCCGTCTCTGTTCTGCGCCATGGCGATGATGGTTGCCCCCGTGACGGTGCGGGTCAGGAACAGATGCAGCGCAAGCACCAGCGCGAAGGCTGCGATGATGATCAGCAGGCGCTGCGATGGCAGCACGAGCCCGCCGAAGTTCAGGATACCGGTGAACGGCGACTGCATGCGGTGGAAATCAGCGCCCCAGATGGCCTGCGCGCTGGCTTCCAGAAAAAGCAGTATCCCGATCGCCGCAATCATGTGATGCAGGCCGGGCGCGTTGCGCAAGGGGTGGAATACCAGCCGGTCGGCGACCACGGCGATCACCGCCACTGCCACTGCGGCACCGGCCATCGCCAGCCAGTAATTGGCGCCCAGCGCACTCATCAGCCAATAGGCGACGAAGGCCCCCGCCATGTAGAACGCGCCGTGGGCGAAGTTGGGTACGTGCAGGATGCCGTACACCAAGGTGAGCCCGAGTGCGACCAGGCTATACACACCGCCCAGCGTCAAGCCGTTCAGGATCTGCTGCAGAACCAGTTCCAAATGTCCCCTCCGTTGTCGTTTCCTGACGCGGTGAAAACCGCGCCGCTGGCCATGCCGCCAGATTTTTCGAAATTTCGGTTCGGCGCCGAATTCCCTTTTTGGCAAACTTACCGGTAGTTCGCCATGCTGTCAACGAATTCAGAACCAAGTTTTGCTGTGCAAAACTGGGATGCAAGAAAAAAGGGGAAGCTTGAAGATTTCCTGCATTGCAAGAAAGAGGCTTGCTCTACGGAATAAGTCACGAATTTGTCCCGGCTCAGGCGTTCCGGAGTGGATCAAGGTTCGCCCCTTGATCGTTCTGCATTGCGGAAATAAAGTCAGACAGAAGGCGATTCGTCATGCGCCGCGCGCGCGACAGCATCACTCCACTCATAGGCTGCCAGCTGCAGCCCATACAGGTCATTGAAGCCGAGCTTCAAGGTTCCCAGGAGGTCGCGCAGAGCAGCACCGTTGTCTTCGACCCATTCGGTGCACACCGCCAGCGACAGCAGCGCCCCGAGAAAGCCTTCGCGCTTGAGCAAGGCATCGGCAATCTCTTCGCTGATCGGCATCTGTTCGAGGATCTCTGGCAGCGGCATCGAAAACAAGGTATCCGTCAGCGACAGGATGCCGGCGGTGAACGCGCTGTCGGCGATGCCGCGATTGCCGGGACGCAGTGTCTGCGCCACCAGCTCCATCAGCCGGCCGCGTGCCGATGCCTGCATCAGCAGCGGCAGTGCGGGCCTGTCGTCAACCGCGTCAGCGTACAGCATCAATTGCAGCCAGCGCTGCAAATGATTGCGACCGACCACGATCAGGGCCTGCCTCAGCGAGTCGAGGCGTCGGTGCCCGAATGCCGGCGCATTGGCCATGCGCAACAGCTTGAGTCCGAGCGTCACGTCGCTCTTGAGCTGGTGCTCGATCTCCGCGTCATCGGCATCCGAATCGATCAGGGTCATCATTTCCATGATCGCGATCTGAGAGGGATTCAGGCTTCGTCCCGGCTGTATCGTCGGCACCGCGAAGTGATAACCCTGGTAGTAGTCGAAACCCAGTTCGCGGCAGCGCAGGAAATCCTCGGGCGTATCGACACTTTCGGCCATCAAGCGCTTGCCGGCCGCGCGCAGACCGTGCGCGAGGGATGCAAACGTCGCCGCGTCATATTCGCGCACGTCGAGACATGCGCCCATGACCAGGGGCAGCATCGCACGCAGGGCTTCGTCGTCGCGGTCAACCACAACGGCAAAGCGAAAGCCGGCCTCGCCGAGCCGGCGCATGCGTTCGCGCGAAGCCTCGTCGGGCACGGGAGCAATTTCGAAGATGATGCGATTGGCAGGGATAAAGTCGAAGATGTCACTCATCAGGGCAGCCGCATCGAGGAAGAGCAAGCCCTGCAAGTCCCCGAGCACGCGCGCGAATCCATGGTTGCAGACGTCGGAAATGACGGATGCGCTGGCCGGCTGAACGTGCGGGTCATGATCTCCCTGCGCAGCGCAGAACAGCAGTTCGTGGGCGGCAGGTCGCAGGGATCGGTCCACCACCGGACGGCGAGCAAACAGAAATTCCGAGGCCAGCAATACCCGGTCGGTGCTCTTGAAAGTGACGGCGATACTCATATTGATGCTTCCTCCAGCAGGTCAAATCACGCGGCATTGCGCGAGCATTTGCCAGCCGCACGCAAGCTCGGGGGGCGTGCCATTGCCTGATGCAGAGCGGAAAGCAGTAGTGGCCGATGATCTCGCCGGTCTTCGTCCATGAAGCGACGACCCGGACCGCACGCCGAGCGTTCATCCTTGCATCGTTATTTCCATATGGCAAGTCGCATTTGCGCTCAGACATTAGTTTTGGGCAATCAATTTTCTTGACGGAGGGTAACAAATGTCGGATTCTCCACCTGCTTCGGACTCCATCATGCGCGCTGCCAATGCCCTTGTCCGCCCGTCCCATGCACCGTTTGCGACACCTGTTTTTCCTGGTCGCGCTTGCCACGCTCGCGTGGTTTCCCCCGGCCTGGAGCGGTGAGCTGCTCATCGACACGGCAGAGCGCGACCTTCCCGTGCTGTCGCTGTTTGCACACTGGGACGTCCTGGAAGATCCATCCGGACACTGGAGCGTCCATGACGTGGTGGCGCGGCGGCACAGCTTCGCGCCGCACGAACAGCGGGGGAACGCCCTCAACTTCGGCCAGAGCACCTCGGCCTACTGGCTGCGCGCCACCGTGTACAACCAGAGCGGACAGGACCTAAGGCGCGTGCTCGACATCGGCTTTCCGCACCTGCACTACGTGGACCTGTTCGTGCCGGATGGCTCCGGCTTCCGGCAGCTGGCCAGCGGCCTGCGCCAGCCTTTCGACGCGCGCCCGGTCGAGTACCACAACATTGCCTTCCCGATCGCCTTTCCCGCAGACAGCGCCACCACGTTCTATCTGCGGGTGAAATCCGGCAGCATGGTCGAGATTCCGGGCCACCTGTGGGAACCGCAGGCGTTCGCGCGCAAGGTCCGAAGCGAATACATCTTCCATGCCTTGTATTTCGGAGGCGCCGCCGCGCTCGGCCTGTTCAACCTGATGCTGTTCATCACCCTGCGCGACCGTACCTTTTTGTATTACGTGCTGTTTGCAGCCAGCAGCGCGCTGGCGGTCCTGTCCTACAGCGGGCTTGGCGCACAGTTCATCTGGCCGGACTCCGGCTACTGGAAGGTGATCGCCACCATGGTCTCCTTTGCGCTCAACGGCATCGCCCTGCTGCTGTTCACTCGCCACCTGCTATCCACGCGCAGCGCCGTCCCCCGGCTGGACCGGCTCATGAGCCTGTTCATCGGGCTCAATGCCGTCCAGACCTTCGGCTACCTGTGGTCGCACGCCGCCATGCAGCCGATCGGCGTCGCAATCGACGTCGGCAACATGCTGCTGGCCATGGTGGTCGCCTTGACGTGCGCCGCGCGCGGACAGCGCAGCGCCATGTTCTTCCTTGCTGCCTTCTCCTGCCTGATGATCGCTGCCTTGCTCACGGCACTGCGCAGCCTGGGCATGGAGGGCATTCCTTCGGTCATCACGACCTATGGTCTCCAGTTCGGCTCTGCGATCGAGATGCTGCTGTTCTCGCTGGCACTGGCCGACCGTTTCAACCGGATCAAGCGCGAACGGGAGATCGGCCACATGGAACTGGTAGCGACGCTCAAGCGCTCGGAGCGAGAGCTCGAAAAGCGGGTGACCGAGCGCACCGAAGCACTCATGCGCAGCAATGCGGAACTGCGCGACCAGGAACGCGCACTGCAGCGCGCCAAGGAAATTGCAGAGGAAACGTCGCGTCTGAAATCGGCCTTCCTGGCCAGCATGAGCCACGAAATCCGCACACCGATGAATGCCGTCATCGGCATGGCCTGGCTGGCACTGCAGGGCGAACTGAGCGGCCGCCAGCGCGATTACGTGGAGAACATCCACCGTGCCGGCAGCTCGCTGCTGCGGCTGATCGACGACATCCTGGATTTCTCCAAAATCGAGGCCGGCAAGATGGTGCTCGAAAAGACGTCGTTCTCGCTTGCCGAGCTGTTCTCGCATGTCCAGTCGCTCACCGCACAAGCCGCGGTGAACAAGCGGCTGCGCTACCGGCAGGAAATCGATCCCGAAGTCCCCGACCGTCTCACCGGCGACCCGCTGCGACTCGGGCAGGTGCTGATCAATCTGGTCGACAATGCGATCAAGTTCACCGAGCACGGCAGCGTGACGCTGCGCTGCAGACTGAGCGAGCGGCAGGTAGGCCGTGTGGCCTTGCGTTTCGACGTCGAGGACAGCGGCATCGGCATGAGCGAGGATCAGCGCGCGCAACTGTTCGATCCCTTTACCCAGGCCGAAGAATCGATCACCCGCAAATACGGCGGCACCGGCCTGGGCCTGGCGATCAGCCAGCGCCTGGTAGAGCTGATGGGTGGGCGCATCGAGGTCGAAAGCGCGCCCCGGGCCGGCTCCAGGTTCAGCTTCACCGTGCTGCTCGAAACCGGCGACACCACCACGGACGTCCGCCCCCCAATGCTGGCTGCCGACGAGGGCATCGGGCGCGCAAGCCGGTCGCCCCGCATCCCGCGCTTTTCCGGACGCAGGATACTGGTTGTCGAAGACAATGAGGTCAACTGCCAGATCGCGCTCGACATGCTGGCCGCAACCGGCGCACGCACGGAAACCGCGGCCAACGGCATGCGCGCGCTCGAGCGCCTGTTCGGCGCCGGCCCGGCCGCCTTCGATCTTGTCCTGATGGACCTGCAGATGCCCGAGCTCGGTGGCCTCGCCGCCACCCGCCGCATTCGCATGGACGCGCGCTTCGACCAGCTTCCGATCATCGCCATGACCGCCCATGCGACCAAGGAAGAACGCCGCGCCTGCCTGGAGGCTGGCATGCAGGATCACTTGGCCAAGCCGATCGATCCGCATCTGTTCTACCGCAAGCTGGCCGCCTGGATGGGGGCCGACGGAATGATTGCCAGAATGCGACTGGCGCCGCCATCGCTGCACATTCCCGGGCTGAACACGAAGGATGCGCTGGCACGCCTGTCCGGAGACATCGGACTGTATCGACGCGTGCTAGAGCTTCTGATCCCGAATCTGGCGGCCTCGATTGAACAGATTCAGGACGCCCGCGCTTCCCGCAACCAGGCCGGGCTGCTGGCGTCCGTGCATGCCATCGCGGGCATGGCCGCCAATGCTGGCGCGCTGGAGCTGGCCGAGGCTGCGACCGAGCTGGAACAGGTGCTGCGCAAGCGCACCGAATGGGAAGCGCAGCTCGAGTCCTTCGTCGCGCAGTGCCGCGATGTGCTGGAAAACGTGCGCACCGCGCTCGCGCCGGGCGCTATTGATTCCGCTTGAACAGGACCAGCGCGATGCCGCCGATGATGGTTACGCCAGCGACCACGACCCGCAGCGCAAGCGCTTCACCCAGCAGCAACATGCCGCCCGCGGCGGCCAGCAAGGGCACGCTGAGCTGGACCGTGGCCGCACTGCTGGCGCGCAGTCCGGGCAGCGCGGCGTACCAGATCGCATAGCCGACGCCCGATGCAAGCGCGCCGGACAGCACCGCATACGCGATTCCGGCCGCATCGGCACTGGCCCACGGCAGGAAGGCTGCGCCCAGGATCAGCGCGAAGGGCAGAGTTCGCAGGAAATTGCCTGCGGTCACCAAGGTCGGATCTCCGGCCCCCTTGGCCCGCAGCGAATACACACCCCAGGCCACCCCGGAAGCGAGCATCGGCAGCGCGCCCTGCCACGGAGGCGCCTGCAGTCCCGGCAGCAGCAATCCGACAAGTCCGGCAAACGCCAGCAGGAAACCGCACCACTGCAGTGGCGTCAGGCGTTCTCCGCGCCATATGCCCACCGTGAACATCGTGACCTGCACCGCGCCGAACAGCAGCAGCGCCCCGGTGGCCGCCGACAGACTGAGATAGGCCCAGGAGAACAAGGCCGCATAGGCGAACAGCGCCATTGCCGACATCCAGCTTCCGGCGCCAGTCGCACGTACTGCGCCGGCACGCACTTCGCCGGCACGTCGCCATTGCACGATCAGCCACAGAACCAGCGCGCCGGAGACCATGCGGATCGTGGTGAAACTGGCGGCATCGATGGCGCCGTCCTTGAGCGCGAGGCGGCACAGCAGGGAGTTGGCGGCGAAGGCGAGCATCGCCAAAGTGGTCAGCAACAGCGTGCGCAGGGAAGGCATCGGTTCTCCGGGTGCAGCGCGAGCAGCGCAAGCCACGCTTGAGTGCTCGCAACGGCAGGGAAATGAAGATGGCCAATATTAGAACCGATTTTGCAATGCCTTTCCGACAGGCATCACCGACGAGAGCGATGCAGACGCGCTGAAGGTCGGTCTGGAGGTGTCGCGCAACAGCCTGGTGCGAGAAGCGGGACTGCCGAAGCGCGGCTTCGTGCACTGGGCCATGCCTTTGTGTACCTGGCCTGGTCTCGCGGCATTTGACGCCCGGTTCGCGATGGCTTGCGCAAGGAACGGGCTTTCGCTGCCCGCACACGGGGGTGCGCCAGTCCCTGCAGGCATGAACGCCAACCGGGATGATTCCGCGCGCCTGCTCCGGCGCCTCCGGCATTTCCGGCTTCCAGACCCGGTTCCGCCTCCTGACAGGCCCTCTGGCCAGACTCTGGAACCTGGCCTACCCGTATGGCCGCAAGCTGCGGCGAATCACGCCGTTCAGCCGAAAGCCAGCCCGCGCTGCGGTGGAGGCAGGAAGTCTCGCAGTTCGCGCCGCTTGCGCCGGCGCGGATGGCGCAATTCATCAAGCCGCATCGCGCGCGCCGCTTTCCACAAAACCACATCCTCCTCGTAAGGCCGCACTGCGCTTTCCCGTTCCCACATCACGCGCCGCTGCCCGCCGGCCTCCCACAGCACCGGCACCAGCCCGTCCAGCATGCCCTCCTCGCGCAGCCGCAACGCCGTGCTCATGACCGCCCCGGGATGCGGGTTGTCTTCGGGGAAATGAATGGAATTGGCCCAGGCGCGCACGTCGCAGAAGTCGAGCACCTGCCCGCTCAGGGGTTTGTGCCAGAAATCGGGGTGGGCATCGCGGTTCGGCCAGCGGCTGGCGCCAACCAGAGTTCCTGTCTTGAACATGACGGCCTCCTTGGAAGCTGAATACTGTGATTATATACAGCATCAAAGACAGGAAAGAGGCCAGATGGTTCTGCCGGGCGCAAGAAAAAATGGCCTGCACGATGGCAGGCCATTTCGCGGTGCCCCGGCGCGATGCCGGATGCACAGGGTTGAAGCGCGCTTACTTGCCCGGCAGCTTGCCGGCCACGCCTTCGACGTAGAAGTCCATCTTGACCAGCGCCTCGTCCGGCATCGCGCCCTTCTCGTGGCGCACCTTGCCTTCGTTGTCCTTGACCGGGCCATCGAACGGCGTGATCTTGCCGGCGACGATGTCCTTCTCGACCTGGGCCACCAGCTGCTTGACGTCGGCCGGGACCGCGGCGTTGATCGCCTCCAGCTTCACGAAACCGTCCTTGATGCCGCCCCACACGCGGGTCGACTTCCAGCTGCCGTCCATGACCTGCTGCGCGGTCTTCGTGTAGTAGTCGCCCCAGTGGTGGGTAACGGCGGCCAGTTGGGCCTTCGGGCCAAACTTGCTCATGTCGGAGTGATAGCCGATGGCGTACTTGCCACGCTCCTCGGCGGCCTGGACGACCGCATGCGAATCGGTGTGGTGAGTCACCACGTCCGCGCCTTGCCCGAGCAGCGTGACGGCAGCATCCCGCTCCTTGCCCGGGTCATACCAGCTGTTGGCCCAGATGACGCGCACTTCAGCATTCGGGTTCACGCTGCGCATGCCGCGCGTGAAGGCATTGATGCCCTGCAGGACTTCCGGAATCGGGAACGCGCCCACGTAGCCGGCGACGTTGGTCTTGGTCATCTTGCCGGCCAGCACGCCCGCGAGATAGCGCGCTTCATAGAAGCGGGCATCGACGGTGGCAACGTTCTTGGCGGTCTTGTAGCCGGTCAGGTGCACGAACTTCACGTCCGGGAACTGACGCGCGACCTTGATCGTCGGGTTCATGTAGCCGAACGAGGTGGTGAAGATCAGCTTGTTGCCCTGCTGGGCGAGGTCGCGGATCACGCGCTCGGCGTCCGCACCTTCGGGCACGCTTTCGATGAACTGGGTCGTGACCTTGCCACCGAACGCCTTTTCCATCTGCTTGCGGCTGATGTCATGCTGCCAGGTCCAGCCGGCTTCGCCGATCGGGCTGACGTAGACGAAGCCGGCCTTGAGCGGGTCGGCGGCAATGGCTTGGGGCGCAAGTGCCAGGGCAGGCAGCACGGCGATGGCAGCGAGGGCACCGCGCATGAAGTTCTTGGACATGTTTTCC
>JAEZHR010000278.1 GCA_023416415.1 Pseudomonadota bacterium | reverse complement strand
AAAACAGCCCTCGATGATATGCTAGCGAACAACAACACCACGGAGGCACTGAGCATGCAACAGAAGGCGCCGCGGCGCACACGCGAGCGCATCCTCGACCTCGCACTGCGCCTGTTCAACGAATTTGGCGAACCGAACATCACGACGACAGTGATCGCAGAGGAACTGAACATCTCCCCGGGCAATCTCTACTACCACTTCCGCAACAAGGACGACATCGTCGATTCGCTGTTCACGCAGTTCGAAGCCGAGATCGGTCGCATGCTCTCGGTTCCGGAGGGGCGGCGTCCCAACATGGAAGACGTGTGGCTGTATCTTCACCTCTCCTTCGAACTGGTGTGGCGCTATCGTTTCTTCTACCGCGATCTTTCCGACCTTCTCTCGCGCAACCGCAAGCTGGAGCTGCACTTCAAGCAGATTCTCGCGCACAAGACCAAGGTCGCACGCGAGCTGTGTCTGGGACTGCGCTCGGATGGGGCGCTGGAAGCCAGTGACGCCGAGATCGACGCGCTGTCCACCAACATCGTAGTCGTTGCAACTTACTGGCTCTCCTACGAATACGTGCGCAATCCACGCAAGTACAGCGAGCAGCAGGCGATGACGGAAGCCCTCACCCGCGGCTGCTACCAGGTGCTGTCGCTGCTTGGCCCCTATCTGCGCGGCGAAACACGCATGTTGTTCGACAAGCTGACCGAGGAATACCTGAAGAAACCAACATCTCCCCGTACCTGATCAATGAAATCCCTTTGCATCTACTGCGGCGCCTCCAGCGGCGCCTCTCCCGCCTATGCCCAGGCGGCGCGTGCGATGGCAGGCGCCATGGTCGAGCGCGGCATTTCACTCGTCTACGGAGGCGGTCGGATCGGATTGATGGGCGTGATCGCCGATGAAGTCATGCGACTTGGGGGACGTGCCACAGGCGTCATCCCGCGTGCCCTGATGGATCGCGAAGTCGGACATACCGGGCTCACCGAGCTGCACGTGGTCAAGGACATGCACGAACGCAAGGCTCTTATGGCGGAACTGGCGGATGGCTTCGTCGCGCTGCCAGGCGGCATCGGCACACTTGAAGAACTGTTTGAAGTCTTCACCTGGTCCCAGCTCGGCATGCACGACAAGCCGGTCGCTCTGCTCAATGCGGCCGGCTACTACGACGGCCTGATCGCCTTCCTCGAACACGCCGTGCGCGAACGCTTCCTGAGTTCCGAACATGCCGCAGTGCTGATGTACGAGCCGGAGCCGACGCCATTGCTCGAGCGGCTGCGCGCCTTCACGCCACCGACGGGAGTGCGCACCTACGAGAGGGAACAAGCCAGGCAACTGATCCAGGGCGACGTCCGCGCTTCGCCCTGCCCCTGAGCCGGTGCATTCGGTGCGCCAGCCTCGGACAAGGCATGCGACGGACTATTTCACCCGCCCATCCAGTTCTGAAATGCGCTGGTTGACGAACGCCAGGAGTTCAGGCGAAAGCGCATTGCTCGCCCTGGCGTGCTGAAAGGCGGACCTCGCCATGGCATTGCGATCCTCGGCCTGCAGGGAAATGCCCAGCCCCATCCACCACAAGCCATTCTGCGGCTCCTGCTGCAATACTTGCGTGTAGCGTTCCGCCGCTTCCCCGTGCCTGCCGGCGCGCTGCAAGAGTGCTGCGTAAAAGGAGAGGAAATCAGTTCGGGTGCCGGCATACGGCAGACTGCGCTCCAGCGCCTGAATGGCAGTCTGCGGTTCGCCCTGCTCCACGAGCAGTCGCGCCAGGATCATTGCCAATCCGATCTGGCTCGAGTCCGATGCGGCCCCTTCGCGCGCGTGACGCACCGCCTCATCCGTGCGACCAGCATCCATGAGGATGGCGATGACCGTCTGGCGACCCGCTGCATGTCCGGGATCGAGACGCAAGGCTTCTTCAAGCACGCTTAGCGCTTCCGACTTGTGCCCCTGCTGCAGTACCAATACTGCCTTGCGATATGCATTTTCGGCCTGCTGTCGTGGACTCAGTGTCCGGATCTGCCTGGTGATCGGCTGTTCGCTTGCGCGCGTCTCGGTCATTTCGGATGAGGCCTGGACGGGCGCCGCCTGCGGCGCCGCGATTGCCGCCGCAGGTGCTGCCCCCGGGGCACGCGCCGACTTGACGCTGGAAGCCGATTCGACATCTGTGCCCCGTGCGTGCCGAGCACCTGTTGCCACTGGCGCTGGCACCGGGGCTGGCGTCAGTGCTGATGTCGGTATTGATGACTGCGTTGTGGCCTGCTTTGGCGCTTGCGTCAGTGCCGGCACCGGTGGCCGAACTGCCTCCGCGATGGCTGCCGTCTCCGTGTGCGCCATTGCCTCATCTACCGCAGCGGCTGGCATGCCAGCAGGGTCATTTGCCGGAGTGTCAGGCCGGAGAACTGCTGACGTATCAATGCTGCCTGAAGCGGATTGCTGCGGGCGCGACTCCGGATCCGGGACTGCCGACAATCGGCCTTCCATCCGCAGGGGCAGGTCGGCACGAACGGCATATGGCTGTGGTGCCAGTGGCCTGAAGAGATTCCAGGCAATGCTGCCGGCCAAGGCTGCCGCAAGGATCAGGACCACCCACCAGGCTGGATGCATGCGTCGCCGAGCGGGAACCGCCCTTACCTGCTGGCCGAACAGGCTGCCGCTGCCCGAGTCCGCGCGGCGTGCGTCCAGTTCCGTCAGCATGCGATTGATCAGACTCATCGCAGCCACATCCAGCCTAGCCCGCCAGCCACGAGCAGCAACACGGCGCCCGCCGCCCATGGCCATACGAAAGAAAATCGTCGAGTGGCACCCGTGTCTCGTGCCGCAATGTTCACATGACGCGCACGGATTTCGTGGCCGCCTTCGCCAAAGCACAGCATCATGGCCTTGTGCGCAAGGATGTTGACCAGACGTGGCGTGCCACCACTTGCCGCATAGAGCGCCTGTATCGCGCCAGCGCTGAACAGACTACTGCCGCCATAGCCTGCCACGGTCAGCCTGTGGGCCACATAGAACACCAGATCGCGTTTGCTCAACGGCTTGAGATGATAGTGAAACGTCACCCGCTGATTGAGCTGCCGAATCGCCTCCTGCTGCAGCTTCCTGTCCAGCTCGGGTTGCCCGAACATCACGATTTGCAGCAGTTTGCGCTTTCCCGTCTCGAGATTGGTCAGCAGGCGCAAGGCTTCCAGCGTCTCGATCGGCATGGCCTGTGCTTCGTCCAGGCACAGCAGCACGCGTTTGCCCGCACGCGCGAGCACCAGCAAACGATGGTTGATGGCCCTCAGCAGCTGATGCTGGTCGACGCCCTTGTCCAGCGCAATTTCAAGCTCCTCGGCCAGAGCCAGCATCAGCGAGCGCGGTTCGAGCAGTGGATTGGGGATGTATGCGGTAAAGAATTCCTTGTCCAGCGAGGCCATGAACTGGCGGCATAACAGCGTCTTGCCGGTACCGACTTCACCCGTGATCTTGATGAACCCTTCGCCGTTTCTCGCTGCGACCAGCAAGGTGTTCAGGGCTTCCTGAGAACTGGCGCAGGCAAAAAAGAAGCTGGTATCCGGCGTGATGCTGAATGGCAGCTCGCGCAGGCCGAAATGAACCCGATACATACGTTACCAGCGCTCCAGATTCGCACGCGGCGCCAGACGCTCGACGCGCTGACGGCTCTGCTCGATGTCCTGAGTCCAGGTCGAGTCGTCCTTGACAATGGTCGGCTTCAGCAGGATGACAAGCTCACGCTTCTGGGTTACCTGGTTGGTATTGCCAAAAAGAGCGCCGACGCCGGGTGCGTTTCCAACACCAGGCACCTGCGAGCGCCCGGACACGGTCGCCTGCCGCATCAAGCCGCCGATCGCGACAATCTGTCCATCCCGGCCACGCACAATGCTGTCGGTCTCGGAAGTATTGCTGGCTGCCAATGGCAAGCGATACTCGCCGATCGTGCCCAAATCGACTGTCTTGGTTACCGTGTCCACCTGGCTGACCGATGGGCGCACGTGCAGGATGATGAATCCGTTCTCGTCGATCTGAGGCGTTACGTCGAGCACAACGCCGGAAAAGAACGGCGTCAGCGTGATCGAAGGCGTCGTCACTGCAGCGCTGCCCGTTGCTGCGGTTGTCGTGGTGCTCACGCTGGTGACGAAGAACTCATCGGTTCCGATCTTGAGCACCGCCTTCTGGTTGTTCAAGGTAGCGATGCGCGGGCTGGACAGCACGTGTACCGAGCCTTGGGATTCGAGGAAGGAAATGAGTGCGGCGAAGTTGCTGGTCTGAAAGGCAAGCCCAAACAGGCTTCCGGCTGAGCCCGGCGGCACGCCGATGTCACGGCCCGGGTTGGATACGACACCGGCCGGCCCCGTGCTCGTGAAGGCTCCTTCGGATCCCCAGAGCGGAGCAAGCGCCGAGCCCGGGCTGATGACACCGCCCGAAATTCGGCTGTTCGGACCGCTTCGGAACGCGGCCCAATTGATGCCGGTCTGGAAGGCGTCGCTCAGCTCGACTTCCAGAATCTTGGCCTCGAGGATGACCTGGCGCGCCGCGGACTACTGGGTCGCTTTGAGATACTACGCCACATTGCGCAATTCATAGGGCATCGCG
>JAEZHR010000209.1 GCA_023416415.1 Pseudomonadota bacterium | reverse complement strand
GCTGTACCTTCTTCTTCAGCGCATCCCTTTCCTCGCACAATTGGTCAACCTGTAGTCGCAGGCGGTGAATCTCCAACTGCTCGGGACTGGCGTTCTCGGGCGGGGGCGGGAGTTCCTCGCGCGGCTTAGGCGGCGTGCGCGCTTCGCGCACCTGACGGGCCGCCGCTCGCAGCTCCTGCTTGCCGCCGGCCACCGCCTCCTTTTGACGGTCTTCGGGCAGGGATGCCACGGCAGCCGCGGCATTGATCGAAATCACGCCCGATCGCACGGCTTCCACGAGCTCGGGGGCCGCGGTCTTGCGAATCTTCTCGATCTGCCCGAGCGTCGCGCTGGATACGCGGGCCGATCGGGCAAGGCTCTGGCGCGTCAACGGTGGTGCTTCACGCACCGCAATTGCCTGTTCCGACGGCGGATCTTGCGCATCGTCAGCCCGGTCGCCGGGCCGGGCCGCAACTTCCTGTACCCGACGCGCCTCAAGGATGTCCTTCTTGCGCAGCGCCAGCACGCCACGCTGGAAGTCCGACACGCTGCGACGCCCAAGATGATTGTCGATCATCCACAAGTGCACATCGTCCATCGATTTGAAGCGCTCGTTCTGCACGGTGCGGAACGGGATACCGTGCTTCTGGCAGATGGCGTAGCGGTTGTGCCCATCCACCAGCAGATCTCCCCACAGCACCAGCGCATCGCGGCAGCCCTCGTCCAGCAGGCTGCGCTCCAGCGCGGCGTACTCGTCTTCGGTCAGGGGTTCAATATAGGCGCGCAGGTGTTCTTCGACGCGGATGGACATGGCAGGCGAGGCAGGGGAAAAACGCGCTAGTTTAGCCTAACGCGCCGTCCCGTCCCGACCGCCCTGCCCTCAGTGCGGTCGCTTGCCGGTGCTCTGGTGATGTTCGGCCGGCTCAGTGATCTGGCTCAGCGCCTCGGAGGCCGCCCCTTCGTCGGTCCCGGCCAGATCCCCGAGCGTGACAATGCCGACCAGGCGCTTGTCGCGATTGACGACTGGCAGCCTGCGAATCTGCAGATCCCCCATGTTCTGGGCCACGCTTTCCAGATCGTCATCCTCGTAGCAATACTTGATTTCCGTACTCATTACGTCACTGACCGTGCTATCGACGGATTTGCCCTTGGCCAGGCCGCGTACGACGAGGTCGCGGTCAGTGACCATGCCCACGAGGCGATCGTTGTCGGCCACCGGCAACGAGCCGATATCGGCCTCGGCCATCTGGCGTGCGGCATCGACGATGCTCTGGCTCGGACTGACCACCTGCACCTGGCGTGTCATTGCGTCTGCTACTTGCATGGCTTGCCTCCTTCTTCACCGAAATTGAATGGACGGACGCCCCGCAGGCAGCGTTCACCCCGGTGCGCCCTTACGGACTTGCAAGCCCCATACCAGCGGCAGACAATCCGTGCGCAATGTTCAACGATGTCCAACCCGATCGCATTTCCTGCTGACAAGCAATGCCGACTCGGGAAAACTTGTACGATGCGGCCTGCGTGCCTTCGGACAGATGAAGGCACACTGCTTCAATTCATTGAGAGGAATTTCCCTTGAGCGTTCGCTACCCTCGCATACTTTCCATCGCTGGCTCCGACAGCGGTGGCGGCGCCGGCATCCAGGCCGATCTGAAGACCACGGCTGCGCTGGGCTGCTATGGCATGACAGCCATCACTGCCATTACCGCCCAGAACACATTGGGGGTAACGGGCATACACGCGATTCCTCCCGAGATGCTGGCCCGCCAGATCGACGCTGTGGCAACCGACATCGGCATCGATGCCATCAAGATCGGGATGCTGCACGACCCCGAAATCGTGCATGTGGTGGCCCGGGCCATCCGCACCTATGGCTGGACCCGCGTCGTGCTGGATCCGGTGATGGTCGCGGCCAGCGGCGACCGACTGATTGCAGAAGAAACGGTCGATGTACTGGTGCGCGAGCTGTTTCCGCTGGCCACGGTCGTGACGCCGAATCTGGACGAAGCAGCCCTGCTCGCGGGAAGGAGGATTGCAAGCGAAGCCGAACTGGAAGCCTCGGCCGACAGCCTGCTTGCCCTGGGCGCGCCTGCCGTGCTGCTCAAGGGCGGACACCTTCCCGGACCGGAGGTGGTGGATCTGCTTGCGTGCTGCGGACAGCCCCTGCAGCGGCTGACGGCCGCACGCGTGGAAAGCCGCAACATCCATGGAACAGGTTGCACCCTCTCATCAGCCATCGCTTGCCGGCTCGCGCTTGGCGATGCATTGCCCGAGGCCGTGCTCGCCGCGCGCGGCTATGTGAGGGGTGCGCTGGCCGCGGGCGCCGAGGTGCAGACCGGACAGGGGCACGGGCCGCTGAACCACGGCTACGCGCCGCTTCCGATGCAAAAGATCTAGTGTGCCTGCGTGCGCGTTACTTCTGCCTGAAGCGCGCGCACTTCCTTCGACCATGTGCTCTTGATGTAGGCAAGAACGGCGACGATGTCCGTGTCCGACAGGATCGTGCCGTAGGCCGGCATGTCGCTTTCGTAGCCCTGTGGCGCGGTGCGTCCCGGTACCAGCCCGTGCTTGACGATATCGAACAGCACTCCATCCGGATGGTGCCAGGTGTGCCCGGTCTCGTCATGGGGCGGAGCCGGCAGCCGGCCGTTCGGCAGCCGCTGGCGCCAGTCCGGCTGGCCCTCGCCTTTCACGCCGTGACAGGCCGCGCACTGGGCAAGATAGATATCCCTGCCGCGCTCGATCTGTGCCCTGTCTGAGATGGGGATGAAAACGGCATTGCTGTGCGACGCCCGCAGCCAGAGTGCCAGCACGGCCGCAGCGCCGATCAGGGCCAGTACGCTCATGATGGTCAGCATGGTTCGATTCATGTCTCGTTCTTTCGTTTTCTTGGACGTCCTGTCTGCCCCGGCTGGCCACCGTGCAGGCGTGACGGCAGCACGCGAATGTCAAGTTCGCCCAGCATGAGCGGTCGCGCCAGGATCGCATAGGCATCGACGTCGAAGCAGGGCCGCGCCAGCGACGGCAGGCTGCCCTTGAACGGATGTTCACCGCTGCCAAGGTAGCACCAGTGATCGACCACATGCATCTGGCTCAG
>JAEZHR010000195.1 GCA_023416415.1 Pseudomonadota bacterium | reverse complement strand
TGGAAGCTGTCCTCGCCGGTCTGCTCCAGGCGCAGCAGGTCGAGGATGGTCTGGGTATTGAATGGCTCTTGCGTCATGAGGGATCTGCACTAAAACGACGCGCGCCGGGATGTTTCCGGCGCGCTTGCGGGAACCCTCCATACTAGTCGAGAACGCGCTTTTTTGCTGCGAAGCAGCAAGGGTTTTCTGTCAGCGTGTCTTGCTGGCAAACGCTGCCGGATCAGCCGCACATCAGTGACACATCAGCGTCGGCATCGTCATCGAGTGCAGCACCGTGTTCGACACACCGCCGAGCAGGACTTCACGGAACCGCGAGTGGCCGTAGCAGCCCATGACCAGCATGTCGGCATTGAAATCGGCGGCTGCGGACAGCAGGGCGTTGCCGGTATCGATGCGGTCGGCGGTGACCTGCTGCGAGACCTCGACCTTGATGCCATGGCGCGACAGGAAAAGCGCGATGTCCGCGCCCGGCTGTTCGCCGTGCGTGTCGCCGCGCGAGGCCGGGTCGAACACGGTGACCTGGACGAGGTTCGCGCGCCGCAGGAAGGGCAGCGCCGCGGTGACCGCGCGCGTGGCTTCCAGGCTCGCGTCCCAGGCCACCATCACGCGCTGGCCGAAATCGGTGAAGCGACCGGCGTAGGGAATGACCAGCACCGGCCGCCCCGCGTTGAGCACCACGTATTCGGGAAAGCCGGCGCGCAGGGCCGGCTGCGACTCGTCCGGGTCGGTCTGGCTGATGATCACCAGATCGCTGTAGCGCGCCTGCATGCACAGCGCGGTCGCGGCTTCTTCGTCAAGCAGGCGCGTCTCGAACGTGCTCACGCCGGCCTGGCGCGCCGTGGCTTCGAACAGGGTCAGCTCGCCTTGCGCGCGCTGGCGCAGGTATTCGAGATAGGCGGTCAGGCTCATCGTGCTCTCGCCGATCAGCTCGGGCAGATAGAAGGCACCTGGAACGGCCGTGGCGGCGGCGGCCACCAGGTGCGCCTGTTCGCGCCGCGCAATCCGCGCGGCAATCTCGAAGCGCTGTTGCGCATGGCGCGAATCATCGGCGTGGACCAGTATCGTCTTGTAGCTCATGGCATCTCCTTGTTGTCTGCGCGGCTCATCGCGGCGGCGACCATGCGATCGATGAAGGCAGGCTAGTGGCGGTCACTTCAATTTCCCTTGATCCAGGTCAATTCCGGCTGCCATGTCGGCCTTAGTCACAGCGGGCATCGGGTGCACGGCGGGGCCGGAAACATGGCATAGTGCGGCATTGCAGAAAAACAACTCCGGGCCGGATCTTCCGGCCCGAAAGTCGATGCTTCAACCGGTCTCCGATCAGCTTGTATGCAGCCATCTCGCGCCAGACGCCGGGACGGCGTCGTCCCTGCTTGCCCAGTTCGAAGGCATGGTTTACCACTGCAGGATCGACAGCGACTGGACCCTGGAATTCCTCAGTGCCGGATGCGAAGCGCTGACCGGTTATACCGTCGAGGACTTCCTCGTGCGGCGCTTGCTCAGTTTTGAAGGCCTGATTCACCCCGACGACCGTGCTCCGGTACGACGGCAGGTCGAAAGCGCGCTCGAGGAAAGCGGGCGCTTCAGCATCGAGTACCGCATCGTGCATCGCGATGGGCGGGTGCGCTGGGTCTGGGAGCACGGCGCCGGCATTCGTGACGACAGCGGCTGCTATGTCGCGCTGCAGGGCTTCGTGCAGGACATCACCCATCGTCGCGACTCGGAGCGTGCGCTGCACGAGGCGGAACGGCGTTACCGCAGCATCTTCGAGAACGCGGTCGAAGGCATCTACCAGTCGACGACAGAGCACGGCTATCTGGCCGTCAATCCGGCGCTGGCACGCATGTACGGTTATGCCAGCCCGGAGGAGATGATTGCGTCGCTGTCCGACATCGCCACCCAGCTGTATGTCGAGCCGCAGCGTCGAGATGACTTTCTGCGCATGATGCACAGAGCCGGACAGGTCACCGGCTTCGAGGCGCAGGTGCGGCGGCGCGACGGCAGTCTGATCTGGATTTCCGAAAACGCGCGTGCAGTGCGCGACAACGAAGGCCGCATCCTGTTCTTCGAGGGCACGGTAGTCGACATTACCGAGCGCCGCCACTACGAAGAACAGATCCGCTACCAGGCCACACACGATGCCCTGACCGGTCTGCCCAACCGCAGCTTGCTGCAAGACCGTCTGCAGCAGGCCATTCTGCACGCGCAGCGCACCGGCGATCTGGTAGCGGCGGTGTTCGTCGATCTCGACCAGTTCAAGTTCGTCAACGACAGCCTTGGCCATCATTCCGGCGACAGTCTGCTCAAGACCATCGCACGGCGGCTGCTCGACTGCGCACGCGTCAGCGACACGGTCTCGCGTCAGGGCGGCGACGAATTCGTGCTGGTTTTCACCGGCTGCGACAGCCGCGAGGAAATCGAGCGCATCACGCGACGTGCCATCGAGTCCGTATCCGAGCCGGTGGAAATCGGCGGTATCGAACTGCAGGTGACCTGCAGCGCCGGCATCAGCATTTATCCCTTCGACGGCCGCAGTGCCGAGACCCTGCTGCGCCATGCGGACTCGGCGATGTACAAGGCCAAGGAAGCCGGCCGCAACAGCTTCGCCTTCTTCGACCTGCGCAGCACGATGCAGGCCAGCGAACGGCTCGCGCTGCTGTCCGACATGCGCGCGGCGCTCGCGCACGGCGAGTTCGTGCTTCACTACCAGCCGCGCATCGATCTGCGCAGCGGCGCCGTGGTCGGCGCCGAAGCTCTGATTCGCTGGTTGCATCCGGAGCGCGGTATGGTCGCACCCGGACAGTTCATTCCGCTGGCCGAGGAAAGCGGCCTGATCCTGGCCATCGGCGAATGGGTGCTGCGCCGCGCCTGCATGGAGAATGCGGCCAGGCAGCGCGCAGGACAGACGCCGATTCCGGTATCGGTCAACCTGTCGCCGCGCCAGCTCATGCAGGAAAATTTCGTCGAGCTCGTGGCCGATGCGCTGGCCGTTGGCGGACTGGAGCCGCGCTATCTCGAACTTGAAATCACCGAAACCATGGTCATGCGCGACGTCGAGCAGTCGCTGGCCACACTGCATCGCCTCAAGCGTCTGGGCATCGCCATCTCGATCGACGATTTCGGCACGGGCTATTCCAGCCTGAACTATCTCAAGCGCTTCCCTGTCGACACCCTCAAGATCGATCGCTCGTTCGTCAACGACATCGCCATTGACGCGGACGATGCCGCCATCGTCAAGGCCGTCATTTCCCTCGGACACATTCTGCATCTTGAAGTGGTCGCCGAAGGCGTGGAGACGGAGGCCCAGCGGGCCTTCCTGATGCACAACGGCTGCGACCAGGCACAGGGCTACCTGTTTGCCAGACCGCTTCCCGAGCAGGAATTCATCCGCTTCTGCGCCGCCCGGGAAGGCAAGCTCTTGGCCGACTGAGACGCGAGCAAGGCGCTTGTTTGCGCTCACACAAACGCTCGCTTGCGCGCACGACGCGGCGCTGAACTCTTCTTCTTCCCACGATCCAAGCTGAGGCTGCGGCGACCAGGCGCGGGCAACGTTGACGTGCGCCCGGACTTTTCGGTGCGGCCTTGTGTTCCGTTTCCCATGGATGCATGGCGTGTCATGCGCCTTCTGGAGCCGCCATTGATGATTTCAAGCGATCCGACGCAGTTGGATGGGGCCGGAAGGAGCGCCCAGGAAACGCGGGCGGACGACTTCATCGTCGAGTGCTTTGAAGATGCCGTTCCGCCCTACGTCGAGGCGGCATTGCAGCAGCTGTATGCGAATCTGTTCTCGACACTGGCCTACCGGCGTGCCTTCGGCGGTACGCGAGGGGTCAGCACGTTCGTCGTGCGCAGCGGGCGCACCATACTTTGCCTCTGGCTGTATGAGCGTCAGGGGCGTGTGGTGCGCGTGCTCAACGAAGGAATCGAAGTCGGAGAAGGCGCCGTGCGACGTTTTGCGCATCATCTGTTCGCCTCCGATGCCAGAGTGCGCGCGATCCGCTTTCATGCCGTGCAGGCACGCCTGCGCCATCTTGCACTGCCGTACCGCGTGCACAACTGCCTGGAAGACATGGTGCTGACGCTGCCCTCCAGTACCGCCGAATACATGACACGGCTAGGCAAGTCCACGCGCAGTTACATCAATCGATATCTGAACAAGCTCAGGCGCGATCACCCCTCGGTATGTTTTGCGCTGATCGAGGCGCACGAGCTCGAGGAAAATCTGATTCGCCACATCATCGCGCTCAACCGCCAGCGCATGGCCAGCAAGGGCAAGGTGTCGATCAACGACACCGCACTTGCCGAGCGCATCACGCACCTGGCCATGGAGTGCGGCCTGCTCGGCGTGCTGACCATCGACGGGCGGATCGTGGCCGGCACCATCAACTATCAGGTGCGCGACAACATCTTCCTCGACGTGATCGCGCACGATCCGCGCTATGACGCCTGGCGCCCAGGCACGCTGTGCTGCTATCTGACGATCTGCGAGTGCATCGCGCGCGGTGGCAACGAGTACCACTTCCTGTGGGGGCAGGACGAGTACAAGATGCGCCTGCTCGCACGGCGGCGCGATCTCGACGATGTCATCGTCTTCCGCTCTCGCCGGCACATGCTGGGCGTGCCGGGCCTGGTGCTTGGCGACATGCGGGCGGCGCTTGAACGCCGGCTGCGCATGCGTCTGCGTGAACTGTGGCGCAATGAAGGTCTCGTCGCACGCATGCTGCAGCCGTTCATGCGGATCAGAAGCTGAACCGCTCTCAGTGTTTGCATGTGCGCAGCAGCTGCATGCGTCGTTGCGCGATCTCGTCCAGCAGACGCGAGAGCACCGCGCGCGTGTCGTCCGGGAGGTCTTCGTTCAATGCCGTTTGCACGGTCAGTTCCAGCTCCGCGTCCGCTGCCAGTCGTTGCTCCAGCAGCGTGGCATCGCTGTCTGCCGCCAGGCGTGCCTTGATGGTGTCGAGCACATGGCCAAAGGCCTCGCGATCGGGGTCGGGCTGTTGCGGCAAATCGCCGAGCGCCCGGATGTGCGAAGCCAGATCGCTCGCGAACCGACGCAGACCTTGCGCGGCTTCGTCGAAGTCCACGCCCAGCTCTGCGCTCTTTGCGTTTTCGGCAGCCGCGGCATAGCCGTCCGCGCTTTCCAGACAAGTACTTTCCACGGCATTGAGTGCAGCCTGACGGTCATCCCTGAGCAGCATGGAAAATCTCCTTGCGATCTTCGAAATAAGCGGCCGGCACCAGCACTTCGAGCGCGCCGACCCGTAACGTAAAGTGTGCCGGTGTATGGGCGACGATCTCGCCGTCGGCGCTGACAGGCATCGGCACACGCGTCCTGATGTCGATCTTGCGTCCGCGCATCACCTCGACCGGATCGTGCGCCTCGAATTTTCCGGCGCGCAGGGCTGGCATGCGTGGTGCGGCGCGCAGCAGTTCGCGCCAGCCGAGCGGCTCTACGCTGCACAGAAAGAAGCAGCCATCGTCGATGCGTGCCGGGGCCGCGACCGTTGTGCCGCCACCGAAGTGACGTCCATTGCCGATGGCCAGCTGAATGGTATGCAGGCGCTGGCGCCGGCCATCGCATGCGACGTCTGCATTGAATGCATCGGACGAACGCAAGGTACGCGCCAGCGCTGCCAGATAGGCGAATGGTCCCCAGCGCTGCTTGCTCGCCGGCGACAGCTCGCGTGCGACCTGTACCCCGAGTCCGAGATGGGCGACATTGAAAAAATAGTGTCCGTTCACGCAGCCGAGATCGATGCGATGACGCTTGTTTGCAGCGATGACGCCAGCGGCTTCGACTGGGTCGGTCGGTATCGACAGCGTGCGTGCAAGGTCGTTGGCGGTGCCCAGCGGCAGCAGGCCCAGAGGCAAGCCGGTTTCGACCAGCGCGGGTGCGGCCGCATTCATGGAACCGTCGCCGCCGCCCACGATGACGAGATCAACTGCATTTCGGTGAGCGCGAATGCGCTCTGCAACACCTTGCGCCGACATGTCCGAATCCGCTGGTTCGACCAGGTCGATTCCGGCGTGCCACAACCGTCGACGCGCCGCTTCGATGTCGGACGCACCGTTGCGGCTGTTGCGATTGACGAGAAGCAAGGCGCGCCGGGTCAAGGCTATCCCTTGGAGCTATGAGTTTGTGTTGCGCTCGGAGAGCAGCTGTCTTGTTGCTATGACATGCGAGGCGGGGTCCGCGTTCCGCGTGGCAGGCGGCGATGCTTGTCGGATGGATGTCCTGCCTCGGCGGGAAGTGGGCTCAGGCGGCCGGGCGTACGCCGTCGTTTGCGCTCTCGGCAGGCAGGCTGCCGAGAGACCGGCGAACCAGCGCCCGTGAGTCGATGATGCGTGCGCGCCCTTCGCGCAGGGCGGCGGCGAGTGCTTCGTCGGTCAGGGACAGTGCGTGCCTGCGGGCGCGCGTGGCGAACAGAAAGAGGCTGCGCATGGGGCTGACCCAGGCCAGCTTCAGACGGCGCAAGCCGCCGGGTTCGGCGAATTCCAGCCAGACGCCGCATTGCAACGTGTGCACGTGGCGGTCAATATCGTCCGGAGCGGGGTCCGGCAATCGGCGCGCCGCTCGCGCCTGGCGTCGTTCAGCCGCCAGACGCGCGGCTTCCAGCGCGAGCGCCGCGCGCCGCTCGGGGGATAGTGCCAGCGGCGCGCGAACCAGCGAGACATGGCAGGCGGCCAATTCGGACAAGAAGTGTGTGCGTTCCGCGCCGCTCCACTGTACGCGGTCGAGCCAGCGATTGAGCGAGGCCACCATGCCGGGCAGCATGCTCAGCAGCGCGCGTCGTTCGTCCGCCGTAATCTTCGGCTTCACGCTCCACACGAGGTCGTCCATGGTCTTGAGTGCATCCTGCGCCTCGTGCGGCTGGTCTTCCTGCGTGTAGGCCAGGGTCAGGACCGACACCCACCGGTCTTCCAGGAAGGTCTCGACGAAGGCGACCACCTCGCCGCTGTCTATGCGCAGCGCAACCTCCGCGCACGCCCTGCGCTCCGCGTGACGCTGTCTTTCTTCCTTTAACGCAGTGGCAATCGGGACGGCGAGGATATGTTCGGCCGTTCCTTGTTCGCGCCGCTTGAAGGATTCGAGGTCCCATGCCGCGTCGACGAACACACCAATGCGATCCTCGTTTTCGCGCGCGATGCGCTCGACGATGCGCTTGATGGTCGCGCAAACCGGATCAGTGCGATTGGGGTCGCATGCCGGATCCCAGTCCATCGCCAGCTCGGCCAGCAGCTCGAGCGTGCGCCGCACCGGCTGGTCCGGACCGAGGAGAAAGGGGGGCGCGATCAGCGCCGCGCGCAGCACCGGCAACTGCAGGGAGGCGATCCGGGCACGCATGGGAGCGGCAATTGCGGTTTCGTCGAGCACGGAGCGAAAGACCGTGACAAGCAGCTCGACGAGCTTCGTCTCGGCCGCGCCGATGCTGCCCGCTGGCGCGTGGCGCAGTACGTGCAGCAGCACGTCCGGTTCGGTCGGCTCCGTGCCACCGGGCGTTCCCAATGGTTCCGGGTATGCGCGCGGCAATGCGTCGAGCCAGGCGAATAGCGCGCTGGATCCCCGTGCCTGCGATGCCCGTGGTGGCCGCCATGCGTCGAGGCCGCCGATGGACGCCGGCGGTTCGGCTGGCATCGGTCCGGGTCGTGCTGCCGGCGCCGGCAGTCCGGGCAGAATACCGCGCTTGATCAGTACCTGGTCGAGTGCCTGCAGGATGGGCGCAAGATCCGGGCACAAGCCGGAGCCCAGCAGCGGAAACACCAGCCCATGGGCTGTGGTGTCGGGGTGGAATTCGCACCAGGCTTCGTGCAGCACCGTCAGGAAAACCAGAGGCCGGAACGGATGCCGCGCCGGTTCCAGCTGCGTGCGCCCGAAGAGGGCGGCCAGGCGCAGTTCGAGCGTGGCCAGCTGTTCGCCGTGCATCTCTTCAAGCGTACGGGCAGCCTTACCCAAGGTGAGCGTCTTGTCGATCTCGGTCTCCGGCGACAGCGACCGAAGTGCGCCGCCGGCTTCGCCGTTGCCGGCCACGCCGGACGCAGCCATCCGCAGTTCGTGAGAGAGCACCGCGCGCAGGCGCTCGGCGGCCACGTAGGCGAACGGGTAGCGATTCTTGCGCAGCAGGGCGGCAGCTGCCGCGTTCAAGGCCGCCTGCGCCGGGTCGGTACTGCCTGCGCCGATCTCCTGAAGGGCTTGCGCCAGGCGCGAAGTCAGTCCGTCGAGCTGGGAATTGAACTGGATCGCCGCAGCATCGATCAGCGCCTCGTGGGCCTGCGCGCCCGGCAGTGCTTCGAGGGCAGGAAGGATGCACGGAGGTTCGAAGTGCATGATTTAAATGACAATTCTGAGGCGACGGCAGGCGCAAAACAAAACATTCATTTTTGCATGATATTTCTTTAAAGCAAGATTTATTTTTGTAAGGACTTATTCCTTGCAGTGATTTTCGTGGCTGGTGGGATACTTCCCCTTTTGGTAGTGCGGAGTTTCCATGCACAGTCCCGAGCGTCCAGTCGGCCCGACCCTTGCCCCCGGCGTTGCCCGCCGCGAGGCCTTCGCCTGGGCGATGTACGATTTTGCCAATTCCAGCTACACCACGGTTGTCATCACGGCCATCTTCAACGCCTATTTTGTCGGCGTCGTCGCCGGTGGCGCGGTCTGGGCCACCTTCGCCTGGACGGCCACATTGGCCGCTTCATATGCTGTTGTGATGGTGGTGGGCCCGGTCGTGGGCGCCTACGCCGACCTGCGCGGGTGCAAGAAGACGGTACTGGCCTATTCCACCGCCGGCTGCGTTCTGGGCACGGCCGCGCTCTGGTTCGCCGGACCGCAGACCCTGGTGGCGACCATCCAGCTGCTGGCCCTGTCCAATGTCTTCTACAACCTTGGCGAGAATGTGGTAGCGGCCTTCCTGCCAGAGCTCGGCACGGCCGAAGGTCAGGGTCGTCTGTCGGGCTGGGGGTGGAGCCTCGGTTACTGCGGCGGTCTGCTTACGCTCGGCATTTGCCTGGCTTACATTACCTGGGCTGGCGCACGCGGGGATGAAGCGCAGCAGTTCGTCCCGGTGACGATGCTGATCACCGCACTGATCTTCGCCCTGGCCAGTCTGCCGACCTTCTTCCTGCTGCGCGAACGCGCGCAGCCCCAGCCGGCGCCCGCTCCGCGCGGCATGCTGCACGACACCTTCGACCGCTTGCGCCAGACCTGGCAACGCGCGCGTCATTACCGTGACCTGCGCCGCTTTCTCGCCTGCATCGTCGTCTATCAAGCCGGCGTGCAAGCCGTCATCGCGCTGGCCGCGATCTATGCGCAACAGGCGATGGGCTTCGACACTCAGGACACCATTCTCCTGATCATCGTGGTCAACCTGACTGCAGCCGCCGGGGCCTTTGTCTTCGGCCACGTGCAGGACCGGATCGGCCACGTGCCGACCATCGCCCTGACCCTGCTGGGATGGATCGCGATGGTACTGCTGGCCTGGTTCGCAGACGGCCCCGGACTGTTCTGGGTTGCCGCCAACCTCGCCGGCGTGTCGCTCGGCGCTTCGCAATCGGCGGCACGAGCCTTCATCGGCGTGCTCAGCCCGCGCGCGCGCAGCGCCGAGTTCTTTGCGCTATGGGGCGTGGCCAATCGTCTGGCTTCGATTCTCGGGCCGCTGACCTACGGCGTGGTGAGCTGGACCTCCAGCGGCGACCACAAGCTGGCCATGCTGATCACCGGGATTTACTTCGTGGCGGGATTGGTGCTGTTGCTTACTGTCGATGCCGGGCGCGGCCGGCGCGCGGCCTTGGATGCGAAATGACGGGGTGACGATCACGCGGATCGTTTCAACAGAACCGCACAAGGAAACGACCTCCGTTCCAGAGGTCGATATTGCCATCGCCGAACTGCGGTGGCCGGATAACAATCTTAAAATAGAGAATGTCGTTCTTGCAAGAAAGGTATTGGTTGCTTAACGGGAGCGCTACTGAGGGGGAAGTGCCTGTGTTTCAGGCAACGGAGGTTCAGCTCGCATTAAGAATTTGAAGTTGTCGCGGGATGTCGCCAATACTCTTGAGAAGGCGCTTAACTGTTGACGGACTTCCTTTGACCGAATAACACACAGAACGAAAGCGTCAGAAGTAACTACAGCAGCATAAATTCAAAAAGACCGAGTTGAACCCTGCGCGCAGAGGGACTAATCTCTTGGAAATTCAATAAAGAAATAAAAAGCCCGGTGAGTTTCCCCACCGGGCTGGATACGGTCGCAGTCATTCGACTGCACCTTATTGTAGCAACGGCTCTCACCCCGGATAGCCACAACGGAGACAATTATGCGGGAGAAACAGATGAGCGACAAGCCTGTGCAGAACTTGGGTTTGTTCACCTTCGGATTTGACATTGGCATCGCATCTGTTGGTTGGTGCGTGCTCAGTGAAAATCGAGTGGTCGATCTTGGTGTGCGTTGTTTTGACAAGGCAGAAACCGCCAAGGAGGGCGAGCCACTGAACAAGGCTCGCCGCGATGCCCGTCTCATGCGTCGCCGTTTGCGCCGCCGCACTTGGCGCCTGACCAAGCTTGCACGTTTGTTCAAACGAGAAGGCCTAATAACCAACATAGCCCAGTTACGAACCGATGCTGCTAGCGCAAAAAGTCCGTGGCAATTGCGTGTCGAAGGTCTGGACAGAAAACTCTTGCCCGACGAATGGGCTCGCGTGCTTTATCACCTCGTCAAGCATCGTGGTTTCCAC
>JAEZHR010000189.1 GCA_023416415.1 Pseudomonadota bacterium | reverse complement strand
GTCGCCGGCGCCGTCGGTGGCGGCTATGCCGGCAACCGGATCGAGAAATCCACGCGCAGCACGACGAGCTACGAGGTTCACGTGCGCATGGAAGGCGGCGAGTTGCGCAGCTTCCCATACCAGCAACAGCCGGGCTGGAACGTGGGCGATCGTGTGCGCGTTGTGAACGGTCAGCTCGCCTCGCGCGGCTGATCCGGCGCAACGCAATGAAAAAAGGGCGGCCCGAGGGCCGCCCTTTTCGCATTGGCCGACCAGAAATTACTTCGCTTCCTCGATCCAGGCCATCTGGATCGCCTCCAAGATCTTTTCGCCCGAGCGACTCGGATCATCGTCGAAATCTTCCAGCTCGCATACCCAGCGGTGCAGGTCGGTAAAACGCACCGTCAGCGGGTCAACGTCCGGATACTTGTCGTTCAGCTCTTCCGCGATGCGGATCGTGTCTGTCCACTTCATGCCCATCCCTTCAGTGATTTTCGCTGACCTGATTGATCGTGTACTTAGGGATCTCGATCACGAGATCCTCATCTGCCACGATCGACTGGCAGGACAGACGTGAATTCGCTTCCAGCCCCCATGCACGATCCAGCAAGTCCTCTTCCTTCTCTTCGGCTTCGTTGAGCGAATCGAAACCTTCGCGCACGATCACATGGCAGGTCGTGCAGGCACAGGACTTCTCGCAGGCGTGTTCGATTTCGATGTCATGCTCCAGCAACACGTCGCAAATCGACTTTCCGGCGGGCGCATCTTCAATGACCGCGCCTTCCGGGCACAGCGTGGCATGGGGCAATACGACGATCTGGGGCACTTGGTAATTCCTTGTCTGGGTGGTCGGTTTTCAGGAAATCTGGTCCAGTTTCTTGCCTGCCAAGGCAGTACGCACGCTGCGATCCATGCGACGGGCTGCGAAATCCTCGGTACCCTTGGCAAGCGCCTCGATCGCTTCCTTGATGGCGTCCTGATCCTGTCCCTGCGCATGCGCCTGCAGCGCAGCAACGAGCGCCTCGATGTGCACGCGCTCTTCGCTGCTCAAGAGATCAGGATCAGCGTCCAGCGCGGAACGGGTGGCCAGAAGCAAGCGCTCGGCTTCGACCTGCTGCTCGCGCAATGCACGCAGCTTCATGTCATCGGAAGCCGATGTGAACGAATCCTGCAGCATGCGCGCGATCTCGTCATCGCTCAGGCCGTAGGAGGGCTTGACCGTGATCGACGCCTCAACGCCGGAATGCTGCTCGCGCGCCGCGACCGCAAGCAGGCCGTCGGCATCGACCTGATAGGTCACGCGAATGCGCGCGGCCCCGGCTGCCATCGGCGGAATGCCGCGCAGTTCGAAGCGCGCCAGCGAGCGGCAGTCGCTGACCAACTCGCGTTCGCCCTGCACGACGTGAATCGCCATCGCCGTCTGGCCATCCTTGAAGGTCGTGAACTCCTGAGCCCGAGCGCAGGGAATCGTGGAGTTTCTCGGAATGACCTTTTCGACCAGTCCGCCCATGGTTTCAATGCCAAGCGAGAGCGGAATCACGTCCAGCAGCAGCCATTCGTCTCCCGGCGCACGGTTTCCGGCCAGGAGATTGGCCTGAATGGCCGCACCCAGTGCCACCACCTTGTCCGGGTCGATATTGGCCAGCGGAATCGTGTGGAAGAATGCGCCGACTGCCTTGCGCACGTGCGGCATCCGCGTGGCGCCCCCGACCATCACCACGCCATCGACATCCTCCGGAGCCAGTCCGGCGTCACGCAAGGCCTTGCGCGACGGCGTGATGGTCTTGGCAACCAGGTGCTGGGTGATCTGCGCAAAGGTATCCGCGCTCAAGGTCAGGTGCACTTCCTCGCCGGAGGACAGCGATGCGTCGATCAGGGTTTCGGCATGCGTCGACAGCAATTCCTTGGCCTCGCGCGCCTTGACCATCAGCAGGCGCGTGTCCTTGTCCGACAGCGGCGAAAGGCCCGCTTCTTCGATGATCCAGCACAGGATTCGATGATCGAAATCGTCGCCACCCAGTGCGGAATCACCGCCGGTCGCAAGCACTTCGAACACGCCCTTGGTGAGCTTCAGGATGGAAATATCGAAGGTGCCTCCACCCAGATCGTAGACGGCGTAGATTCCTTCCGAGCCCTGGTCGAGGCCATAGGCAATCGCCGCGGCAGTGGGCTCGTTGAGCAGACGCAGCACGTTCAGGCCGGCCAGCTTTGCCGCGTCCTTGGTCGCCTGGCGCTGCGCGTCATCGAAGTAGGCCGGCACCGTGATCACCGCGCCCACCAGTTCGTCCCCCAGCGCATCCTCGGCACGCTGGCGCAAGGTCGCAAGAATCTCGGCCGATACCTCGACCGGGCTCTTGGTCCCGGCCACGGTCTTCAACTGCACCATCCCCGGTGCGTCGACGAAGTCATAGGGCAGGTTCTCGACGTAAGCGATATCCTTCAAGCCACGTCCCATGAACCGCTTGGCAGAGACGATCGTGTTCCTGGGATCGGTCGTCTGCGCAGACTGCGCCTTGTAGCCGATGTGGGCATGCCCATCCGCCAGATAGCGCACGATCGAGGGCAACAATGCACGCCCCTGCTCGTCGGTCAGCACTTCCGGCACGCTGCTGCGTACGGTTGCGACAAGTGAGTTGGTTGTTCCGAGATCGATGCCGACCGCCAGCCGATGCTGATGCGGTGCCGTGGACATGCCCGGTTCGGCGATTTGGAGTAATGCCATGTAATTCTTCTCGCCTGCTCACGCTTCCAGTTTTTCAAAGACGGCGTGCACCTCGTCCGCGAACCGTTCGAGGAACATCAACTGGCGCACGCCCTTTGCGGCGTTTTCGTACTCGCCTGCATCGAGCTGCGCTCCGATCTGCCCGATCTGCTGCTTGCGCACGTCTCGCAGCTCGGCATCGAGATTTTCGAGGGCATCCAGATTCCTGCTGCCCTTTGCCTCATCGAGTTCTTCGCGCCACTCCATCTGCTGCATCAGAAATGCCGGCGGCATTGCCGTGTTGGACTCGGCCTGCAGATCAACGCCATTGAGTTCGCACAGATAAGCAGCGCGCCGAAACGGGCTCTTCAGGATCTGGTATGCCTCATTGGCACGCGTTGCCCATTGCATTGCGACGCGACGTTCGGCATCGCTTGCGGCAGCGAACTTATCCGGATGCACGCGATTCTGCACTTCGTGATAAGCCCGGTCGAGCGCCCCCTGATCGATGGAAAAACGCTGCGGCAGGTTGAACAGTTCGAAGTGGTTTTGCATCTTCACCTAAAACAAAAGCCTGTCCGACTTCAACAGGCTTGCTGGCATCCGTTCCCTTGCACGGAACCGGACAGTTCAAACGCGGAAGCTTTCTCCGCAGCCGCACTCGTCCTTCACGTTCGGATTGATGAACTTGAAACCTTCGTTCAAGCCCTCGCGTGCAAAATCGAGCTCTGTTCCGTCAATGTAGGCCAGGCTTTTCGGGTCGACGAAGACCTTCACGCCGTGCGACTCGAAGACCTGATCTTCGGGTGCCGCCTCGTCTACGTACTCAAGCTTGTAGGCCAGGCCGGAGCAGCCGGTGGTACGCACGCCGACGCGCAAACCGAGACCGGAGCCACGGCGTTCGATATAGCGGCTGATATGCCTGGCCGCCTTTTCGGTCAGTGTGATAGCCATGTGTTCGTCCAGCCTCAGGCTGCCTGCTGTGTCTCGCTGCCGTGCTTGGCTTTGTAATCCTGCACGGCGGCCTTGATCGCGTCTTCAGCCAGGATCGAGCAGTGGATCTTGACCGGCGGCAGCGCCAGTTCTTCCGCGATTTGCGTGTTCTTGATCGACAGCGCCTCGTCCAGCGTCTTGCCCTTGACCCACTCGGTCACCAGCGACGACGAAGCGATCGCCGAACCACAGCCATAGGTCTTGAACTTCGCGTCCTCGATCACGCCGTTTTCGCCCACCTTGATCTGCAAGCGCATCACGTCGCCACATGCCGGCGCGCCGACCATGCCGGTGCCGACACTTTCGTCACCCTTGTCGAAGGCACCGACGTTGCGCGGATTTTCGTAATGGTCGAGAACCTTTTCAGAATATGACATTTGCAGCTCCTTGCGTCTGTTGCGGCCGGATCAGTGCGCGGCCCACTGGATCGTCGACAGGTCGATCCCTTCCTTGTACATGTCCCACAACGGCGACAGCTCACGCAGCTTGGCCACCTTGGACTTGATCAGGTTCACCGTGAAATCGATGTCCTCTTCGGTGGTGAAACGGCCAATTGTGAAGCGAATCGAGCTGTGCGCCAGTTCGTCGCTGCGCCCCAAGGCGCGCAGTACGTAAGACGGCTCCAGGC
>JAEZHR010000120.1 GCA_023416415.1 Pseudomonadota bacterium | reverse complement strand
GTACAAACCGCACGCGCCGGCGACGTTGTCCTTACGCGCCTGGCAGGCAACCGACACCGCGTCATCCGCACCACCCGCATGTCGCGCCACGGCGATCCCGCCTATCTGAAGATCGTGGCGCCCTGGCAGGGCAGCGCAGCAGTCGAACAGTACGGACGCCAAGCCTTCGTGCGTCCCGGGGCGTGGGCCATCTACGACACCACCGGCAGTTACGAGGTCGGCAACCCGGTGCGCACCGAGCATCTGATCGTGATGTTGCCAAAGGAACAGCTGATCGAGCGCGGCCTGAAGCTGGACTTGCTGATGGGCCGCACGGTCGGCGGCGCCAGCGGCATCTCGCGCGTGGCGCTGGAAAACATGCGCAACACCTACAAGGAACTGCCGCAGATGAGCGAGGCGGCGCGACGCGGCGCCGGTGAACTGATCGTCGAGCTGGTGCGCCTGTCGCTGCAGGAACTGGCCGGCCAGGAATGCGCCACCACCCAGCTCGAAGCCTTCCGCGACCGCATTCGCAGCTACATCAGCATGCACCTGCGCGACCCGGCGCTGTCGATCGACGACATCGCCGTCGCGCTCAATTGCAGCAAGCGGCATCTGTACAACGCCTTCTCCGCCGAGGACGATACGCTGGCACGCTACATTCTGCGCCGGCGCTTGCAGGCCTGCATGCGCGACCTGAAGAATCCGGATCAACTGCACCGCACGATTACGGAGATCGCGTTTTCCTGGGGATTTTCGAGCGGCGCTTATTTCAGCCGGGCGTTCCGGGAGCATGCAGGGGTGGCGCCGAGCGAGTTTCGGGAGGCGGCGCTGCGGCGCGGGGAGCGCTGATCCCGGTCGCGCCCAATTTTCCACGCGGCATTCGCGCGCAGGCGAAGCCAGGGGACTGTGCGAACCGGCCTTTCTTCACGATTCACGAAGCAAGCACGCCGGACCAGCCGGCCCGCCAGCGAAAGGGCTGAAGCGGCCATGGCTCCGGCCAGGCCCAGTCGTCAGCCTGAAATCGTCCAGCCTCTGCGCTTCATGTTGGCTTCGGTCGTTTTCAGGCATTGGGCGACCTCGAGTTCGTAATTCGAATTATTTGCTAGTCGCATGCCCGAATTCACGCAGATTGATTCCAGCGGTCTTTCCGCGATGACATTGTCCACTGCCAACAGTTCCACCCCAAGCTCCTTGCCCGTCATGGCCAGGGCATGGTGGTAGAGATAGCCAATGCCCTTGCCCTGCAAGGCATCGTCAAAATCAATGACGCCATAGCCTATCGAGGAGCGCCCACGATGATCCAGGTCGGTTTTCTGTACAAGGACGGAATGGTTGGTCGTGACCGATCCTCCTCCGTGCTTCGTCAACTGAAGCGTGAACCGCACCCACCCGCCGCGCGCAATCTCCCCGCGCATGATTTCCAGGCTGCCATGCTGCGGATGTGACGCCTTGAGCATGCGTTTCGCCGGCAAGTTCCCGTCTGAGGTGTACATTCCGGCGCGTGCGACAGTCCGGTTCTGTACTTCAAGCAGTTGCGCAAGCTGCGCCGCTGAATGACGTGGACGGTCGCGAACAAGGGCTGGTTTCGGCAACTCTGGCGGTGCTGGCGACAGCCCCAGATCGTACTGAACCCGAACAGCTTCTCCGGGGTTCAACTCCAATCCGGCCCTGGGCTGTGCGGGCTGGTTCGCTTGGTCAGGACCTGTTCTCCACCCGCTCGTCACGACGGATTGCACAATGCGCCTCCTTGCTCCCGGCGTGCCGGCATCATGTTGTTATCAGTTTGTGTTGAGTGGCAACCGGAAACCAAAAGTTCAAGCCATAGCCACTGTGAAGCACCAAAGCGATCGGGACGCTTCCGTCTCCCGCAGGGGACTCGAACAGGAAAGCCATCTGGTTGCCCCCACGCCGGTGCTTCAATCAATTCGCTCAAATTCGGAATGACGGATATACAAGCGCCCGCATCCATGCCGAAGCGCGATTCGCAGCAAGTTGACCTGGATCATGTTCGTGCGGCAAACGTCGACGTTAGGATGCGTCAACGCATCAGAGATCGAACGGAAGCCGCGATGAACGAAAAACTGCTCAACCCCTCCGCGCTGCGCCAGGGCAACTGGCTGGAACGCATGGCCTGGCTTCTGATGCAGTTGACCGGCGTGCCGCTGGCAGTCGCCGACGCCTGCCTGCCGGGCACGCGCCAGCGCGCACGCTGAGACACCCGAACATGGAATACCTGGCCGTCAAGCACCTGCACGTCGGCTTTGCCGCATTGAGCGGCATCTTCTTCTTCGTGCGCGGGCTGTGGATGCTGTTCGAGTCACAACTGCTGCAACGCGGCTGGGCACGCGTACTGCCGCACGCAATCGATTCCTGCCTGCTGCTGGCGGCGATCGTGCTCGTGGTGGCAAGTGCGCAGTATCCGGGCCAGCAAGCCTGGCTGACGGCCAAGGTGGTCGCGCTGCTGGCCTACATCGGGCTGGGCACCGTCGCACTCAGGCGCGGGCGCATGCTGGCCTGGCTGGCAGCCCTGGCAAGCTTTCTTTATATCGCCGGCGTCGCGCTGACCCGCTCGCCGTTCATCTTCGGCTGAGCCGGCTTTGCGACAGGCCGGAAATCTTCGGGTGCCGACAATTTGCCGAACGGCAGCGCTCGAGCCAGGACAATCCACGCGGCAAGTTCGCGTCCCAATGACATCCGCACAACGCACATGCAAGCCTCTCCAGACAGCCTGTCCATCCCGCCCCTCGCGCTCGATGCCGACGTCCTGCAGCGCCTGAACCAGCAGGGCCCGCGCTATACCTCCTATCCGTCCGCCGACCGCTTCTCGCCGCAGTTTTCCGAAGCCCACTACCGCGCGGCAGTCGCGCGCGCACAGGGCACGCCGGAGCGTCGCCCGCTTTCGCTCTACATCCACATCCCCTACTGCGAATCGCTCTGCTACTACTGCGCCTGCAACAAGGTCATCACGCGCGAGCACGACAAGGCCGTCGAATATCTGCGCTACCTGAAGCTGGAAATCGAACGCCAGGTGAAGCTGCTGCCGCCCGAGGCGCGCGTCGAGCAACTGCATTTCGGCGGCGGCACGCCAACTTACCTGAGTGACGCGCAGATGGGCGAGCTGATCGCCTTCCTGCGCGCGCACTTCAACTTCGCGAGTGAAGACGAAGGCGAATACTCGATCGAGATCGACCCGCGCACCGTGGACCGCGAGCGCATCCTCAGCCTGCGCCGCCAGGGCTTCAACCGCATCAGTCTGGGCGTGCAGGATTTCAATGCCGAAGTGCAGAAGGCGGTGAACCGCATCCAGCCGGAGGCAATGACGCTGGCCGCGATCCGCGCCGCGCGCGAAGCAGGCTTTCACTCGCTGTCGGTGGATCTGATCTACGGGCTGCCGCAGCAGAGCCTGGCCACCATGCACGAGACGCTGGACAAGGTCATCGCGGCCGATCCGGATCGCATCTCGATCTACAGCTATGCGCACATGCCGCAGCTGTTCAAGGCGCAGACACTGATCGTCGATGCCGACCTGCCTGCGCCCGAGGTCAAGCTGCAGATGCTGGCGCTGTGCATCAACCGCCTGACCGAGGCCGGCTACGTCTACATCGGCATGGACCACTTCGCCAAGCCCGGCGACGATCTCGCACGCGCGCTGGGCGAAGGCCGGCTGCAGCGCAACTTCCAGGGCTATTCGACGCACGCGGAATGCGACATGCTGGCCTTCGGCGTATCCGCCATCAGCTCGCTCGGCGGCGCCTACAGCCAGAACGAAAAGAGCGTGGCGAAGTATTACGAGCGGCTCGATCAGGGCGGCCTGCCGGTCATTCGCGGCATGCAGCTCAATGCCGACGACCTGCTGCGGCGCGACGTGATCCAGGCCCTGATCTGCCACTTCGTACTCGACAAGCGTGCGATCGAAGCGACACACGGCATCGTGTTCGACGATTACTTTGCGAAGGAACTGGCGCGCCTGGAAGAATTCGAAGCGGCCGGACTGCTGGTGCGCGAAGCCGACGGCATCACGGTCACGCCGCTGGGGCGGCTGGTGATCCGCAACATCTGCATGGTGTTCGACCGCTATCTCGGCCTGCCGCGCGACACGGCGCTGCAGCGCGTGCCCTTCTCGCGCACGATCTGAGTCGACGAGTTTCAAGAGCGGCGGTCTGGCCGGAACTGCATGCGTGCACCCGGTCGCCGTGCAGGGCTTGCTTCTTCTGCGCACCGGTCCTCGCCACAGCCGGGCGCCTCAAGCGCTGCCGCGCTCGGCCATGAACTGGCCCGGCGTGATGCCCAGTTGTTCCCGAAACGCCGCAATGAAGGCCGACATGCTGTCGTAGCCGCAGGCGATCGCCACGTCGGTCACGCGCGCGCCGCGTGCCAGCTGCGGCAACGCGCAAAGCAGGCGCAGACGCTGGCGCCACAGGCGAAAGCTCAAACCGGTCTGGCGCAGGAACAGGCGGCTCAGCGTGCGTTCCGACACATTCAGCACGCGCGCGTAGTCGGCCAGGGTCTTCGTGCAGTCGGGCCGTGCCTGCAGCTCGCGGCAGATGCGATGCAAGCGCGCATCCTGCGGCCAGGGAAGCATCAAGCCGACATCCGGCGCGCCGAGCAGCTGATCCAGCAATACCGCCACCAGGCGACCGGTCGGCCCTGCTTCGTCGTATTCGACCACCGCCTCGGAGAATTCGCGGATCAGCTCGCGCAGCAGCAGCGTGACCGCGATCACCTGACATTGCGGTCGTTGCCACGGCAAGGCCTGCGGGTCAATGTAGAGGCTTCGGATGGTGGTCTGCTGCGAACAATGCACGCCGTGTGACACACCGGCCGGAATCCATACCGCGAACATCGGCGGCGCCACGAAGCGGCCGGCATCGGTCACGACTTCGATCACGCCCTCGATCGCATACGACAGCTGCGCCCAGGGATGACTGTGCTGCCGCCCGATGGCGCGATTGGGCAACGCCGAGGCATGGCCGAAGACCGGACGCGGCAGGGCCTTCAACGCGCGCAATTCCGCTTCCGTGGCGTGGCTGATGTCTGTCTGGCGATATTGCATATCCGATTGGCGATAAACACACTCTCTGCGCTGCCGTACTGTAGCGTCAATCGCTGCACGCTGCAGCGACGACTGCAACCGTCAGGAGGTCCGTCATGTCGCGCTCCGGTACATCGTTTCACGCTCCCCACGCTCTCCTGCCGGCGATGTCCAGCGCTGCCGCACTTCGCACAATCCAGCCCGAATGTGCGAGCTGGCCCTGGCACTGGGTTTCCACCCGCGGCAAGCTGTTGCAGCGGGTGGCCGTACGGCGGAAGGCGGAGACACGCCTGCGCGCGGCGTCCGAGCCGCTCCTGCTGTGCGCCACGCAGCCGCGCGCACTCTACAGGCGTGTGCTGGTGCCGGTCGATTTCTCACCTTCGTCACTTGCCGCCGCGCGTCTGGCCGCCCGAATGTTCGCTCCGCTTGCCTTCCTCGCGACCTTCTCGCGAAGCGATGCCCTGTCCGGCATGTCCGGCTTTGCGCGCACGGTTTCGACCGCCTCGCTGATCGAAAGCCGCGATGCCTTGCTGGCAAGGATGACGGCATTGATACGGCAGCTCGACATCGCACATGACCTCGTATCGGTTGTGGTCCGCCACGGCAACCTCGACGTTGTTACCGCCAGCTATGCCCGTCAGATGCAGTCTGACCTTGTCGTGCTCGGCCAACGCCATGCCTCGCGTGCCGAGGCCCTGCTGCTTGGCGGCACGGAATGGCGGCTGCACCGTGCGCTAGACGTTGACGTCCTGGTGGTACCGGCCTGACCTGCCGCAAGATCGCTCTCCGCAGCAAGTCACGCTGAACGCCCGGATACGCGCGCAATCCAAGCGCTGCATGTCAACTCCGGAGCGCATCATGCCAACCTCGCCTCATCGCCCCGCCACGCAGGGCAACACTGTTCCTCAGCATCTCGAAGCCTTGCTGGACGAGGCCATTGAGCAGACCTTTCCCGCCAGCGACCCGATCGCCGTCAGCATCGACCCACCTCAGCATCCCGCCGCAGCTGCCAATATTCGGATCAAGCATGCATACTGGCCGCCCGGAGATGACGGCACGCGCGTGCTGGTCGACCGCCTGTGGCCCCGCGGACTGGACAAGTCGAAGGCCCGCATTGATCTCTGGCTCAAGGATCTCGCCCCGTCGACGGCGTTGCGCAGCTGGTTTGCGCATGATCCGGCGAAATGGGAGGAGTTCAGGCGGCGATATCGGGATGAATTGCGGTCCAACGAAGGCGCGCTCTCGCCACTGCGCGAGCTGATGCGCAAAGAGCGCGTGACGCTGATATTCGGCGCGAAGGATGAGCAGCACAACAATGCGCTGGTGCTGAAGGAATATCTCGAGGACAGGGGGCGGCATTGATCGCGAAAAAATTCGGGATAGGGACACCCTTGCAGGAAATCAGGAAGCGCAGGCTCTGGCAGGACAGTTGAAGTCGGCCATTTCCCGTCCTCGCGATCTGTCGGATTTTTCACTTGCACGCGGTGCACCGATACGACAAGTGCCCGAAGGTGGCAACGCCTGCGCCGGATGCACCAACCGCAACAGGACCGTCGCCGGCGTCAGCAGGCAATATGACAATGCCACGTCGCCGGAGGCAGCACGAGCAATGCAAGGATGTAACGCATGGCACTGCATCCGCTTCAATTGCATCGCTCCCTCGTGAACCTGGCCGAGACGGCAAGCGGCAGAGCACCGGCGTTACCGTCTTGCCAGAACACGATCGACCATTACACCGGACAAGCCCAGGTAGTTGGCGGGATCGCATAATTTCTCGAGCGCTTCCCTGTCGAAATGGGCGCTGATTTCGCGGTTCTCCGCCAGC
>JAEZHR010000089.1 GCA_023416415.1 Pseudomonadota bacterium | reverse complement strand
TGTTGGTCATGCGCGGCATCGGCAGATGGGCGAAGGACTCGCGCCGCGCGTTGCCGGTGACGGCCATGCCCATCAGGCGCGCGTTCATCGTGTCCTGCATGTAGCCCTTCAGGATGCCGTCCTCGATCAACACCGTGCACTCGGTCGGATTGCCTTCGTCGTCGATGTTGAGCGAACCGCGACGATCCGGAAGCGTGCCGTCGTCCACCACGGTGACGCCCTTTGCCGCCACGCGTTCCCCGATGCGTCCGGAGAAGGTGCTAGAACCCTTGCGGTTGAAATCGCCTTCGAGCCCGTGCCCGATCGCCTCGTGCAGCAGCACGCCAGGCCAGCCGGAGCCTAGCACGACGGTCAATTGCCCGGCCGGTGCGGGGCGCGCGTCCAGATTCGTGAGCGCGGTGGCAACGGCTTGCGATGCGTAAGTCTCCACCAGTTCATCAGTGAAATACGCATAGCCGTAGCGGCCGCCGCCACCGGCAGAGCCTATCTCACGGCGTCCGTTCTGCTCGGCGATCACAGTGACCGACAAACGCACCAGGGGGCGCACGTCGGCCGCGAGCACACCGTCGCTGCGTGCAACCAGCACCACGTCGTATTCCGCGGCCAGACCGGCCATCACCTGGACCACACGCGGATCCTTGGCACGCGCAATGCGCTCGACCTTTTCCAGCAACTGCACCTTGGCGGTGGCATCGAGCGATCCGAGCGGATCGTGCGGATCATAGAGCGAGCGACCGCCAGCCGGACGAATTGCAGAGGCGAGCTTGACCTTGCCAGCACCCTGGCGCGCAATGGTGCGCGTGGCTGCCGCAGCCTCCATCAGCGCCTGGGCCGAGATTTCGTCGGAATAGGCAAATGCCGTCTTGTCGCCAGACACCACGCGCACACCCACGCCCTGGTCTATCGAAAAACTGCCGGTCTTGACGATGCCCTCTTCCAGGCTCCAGCCCTCGCTCTTGGTGAACTGGAAATACAAATCGGCGTAGTCGGCACGGTGGGTGAAGATTTCGCCCATCGTCTTCGACAGGTGCGACTCGTCCAGACCGAAAGGCGCAAGCAGACGTTCGCGTGCGATGGCAAGGGTACGCAAATCGGGATCGAAGAGTTTCATGAACATGCATTGCCGCAACACGACAACGGCAGTGTGGAAGGAATGATCAGGGGATTGTAGAGCATCCCTTCATGCTGCGTCGGCAGCGAAGGGATGCCTTGATGGGGGGAATCAGAGCCTGCGATGACGCAACGCCGGGAGGTTTTCCCGCACACGCTGCATATGATCGAGATCGATTTCGCCGACCACGACGCCCTCCCCTTCCGGCAGCACATCCTTCACCTCGCCCCAGGGATCAACGAGCATGCTGTGTCCCCAGGTACGGCGACCATTCGGGTGACGACCACCCTGCGCGGAGGCCAGCACGTAGCACTGATTCTCGATCGCGCGGGCACGGATCAGCACCTCCCAGTGCGCGCTGCCCGTGGTGTAGGTAAATGCGGCAGGCATGACGATCATCGCGCAGTCGCCCATGGCGCGATACAACTCGGGGAAGCGCAGGTCGTAGCAGACCGAAAGCCCGACGCGTCCGAACGGACCGTCGAAGGTAGCGACCTTGCTGCCATGCACGATGGTGCGCGCTTCGTCATAGGATTCCGCGCCCTTGGTGAAACTGAAGAGATGGATCTTGTCGTAGCGGATTACGCGTTCGCCGCGATCGTTGTAGACCATCGTGGTGTTGAGCACCTTGTCCTGCTCGGGCGAAACCATCGGCAACGTGCCACCAATCAGCCACAGGCCATGTTCGCGAGCCATCTCGATCATGCATTGCTGGATCGGACCGTCATCGAGCTGCTCGGCATGACCGACCTTGTCGGCATCGTGCATGCCCATGACCGGCCAATACTCCGGAAGCAAGACCATGCGCGCACCGCGCCCTGCCGCTTCGGCAACCAGCTCTCGCGTACGAGAAAGATTGTCTTCAACCTGCGGCTTGGACACCATCTGCACCGCTGCCACCTTCATCTTGCGAATGCCATCGCTCATGTCTCTATCCCTTGACTTCACCCTTTGCCTGGCCAACGCCCTCGCCTTGCTTGCGCGTCAGACGCGTGACCACCGGTTCCTTCCACGGGCCTGTCACCTGGTACTCGTAGGTGAAGGCCTTCATCAGCGGCTCGCGCAGGAAAAGCTGGGCCAGGAAGGTTCCCACGCCGATCGCCGGATTGACAGCCAGACCATACACCACCGAGGCCGCGCCTGCATTGATCTCCGGGATGATCACGACGTGCAGATCCTGGTTCTCGCGCGCGATGTCGGCGCTGCCGTCGATCAGCACGGTGGCGGATACGCCGCGCATCTTGAAGTTTTCGGTTTTCACCACACCATTGCGAATGGCGGCGGCGGCCTGCACGCCGTCGAACGCGAAACCTTCCGAAAACACATCGCGGAAGTCGAGTGTCAGACGACGCGGAAGCGACTGCAGGCTGAGCACGCCCAGCAGCTTGGCCGCGCCCTGGGATGCGGCATCGACCTTAAGAAACTGGCCGCGCTCAAGATCGAGACGAACCTCGCCCGACAAGCTGGGAATGTCGAAGGCCAGCGGCGAACCATTCCAGTTGAGATTGCCTTCCATCCTGCCCTGGCCGCCGCTTAGCAGATTGCCGAAGCCGAGGCGCTCCAGCAGATTTCCCGCATCACGAATGTTGAGCGAATAATCAAGCGTGGAGTGGCTGGCGCCTGCGCGCCCGCTCCATTTTCCGGTCGCGCTCAGCTCGCCCGCGGGGTTGCTCAAGTTGAGCTTGCCGATGCGCCACTCGCGCCCTTCCGGCCCGCGTGCGTAGGCGGCGTTCAGTTCAAGGCTGCCGAGGGGGCGACCGAACAGCACGAAATTTTCGGCAACGATGTCCAGAGCCGGCAAGCGCTCGGCGTCATCCTTGCCTTCGAGAAGCTCGGCAACTTCGGGCTCGGCCGCTTCCGGGATCACCAGAGAGGAAAGACGTGCTTTGATGCGTCCCAGACTTCTGTTTCCACTCGGCTCAGTCCAGGAGACGTAGCCGGAGATCTGATCGGAATCGATGTTGACCTGCCAAAGGTCTTTCTCGTGCGACGCGCCCACTACGACATTGCGCAGCTTGCGATCCATGACGACCAGCTCCGTTGCACGCGCAGCCAGCACCTGCGGTTCGACGTACTGAGCCAGTGCAGCCCTGTCGAAGCGCGCCGCCGACGTGCCGGGACGCGCGCCGGCTACCGAGGATGCGGCGTTGCGCCAGGCATCGATGTTGAGTTCACTGACATTGAAGTTTGCATGCACGCCCGCGTCAGGCTGCGGCGCCACCGCATTGACGCCGATACCGCCGCTGATCACGCGCCATCGGGCATCGGACGCGGCCGGCCTTTCACGCTCGTAGTGCGCGTGGATGGTGGTTCCGAGCGACAGCATGATGCGGTCACGCAAAATCATGCTGTCGGAAGACGGCGACTGCTTCAGTTCGAAGCGCAGGGGCATGTTGTCTGTTGCCACCTTGCGCAGGGGTTCCGGGAAATCCAGACCGAGGCCGTTCAGGCTCGATTCCACCGTCACTTCCGGGTGGCCGTCGCGCACGCGTATGGTCGCACCGTAGCGCGTGCTGCCGGTAACGCGCTCGCCACCGAGTGCGTTGCGCGGTATTTGGTAGACCTGGCGCAGACCTGCAGCCGTGACCGTGCCTTCTGCGCGTACCTGTATGCTGCCATCGCGCCGCGTGCCACCGCTGATGGCGACCGGTCCGCCGAGGAAGCTGGAGCGCAGGTTGTTCAATGTGAAGCCGTTTTCGTCGAACTCCAGGGTGCCGGTGGCGGCTGAAAGAGGTGGCAGCTCGGCCATCAATTGCACGGTGTTGCCGGAGAAATGCAGAGCGCCGTTCACCCGCGCCTTGTCCAGGTCGTCGAGCGGCAAGTGCAGCTTGAGGCTGAGGCGCGCATTGCCGCTGGCGGTCGTTGGCTTGGTGAAATCGCCGATCCAGGCACCCACCGGACTGTCATGGGTGAAACGCACGAACTGCTGCAGCGGACCTGCAGCTTCGCCATCGACAGTCAGCACCGGTTCATCGGCGGCCAGATCGGGGATGGCAACCTTGACCTTGGACAGGGTCGCGCCGGAACTGGTGGCACTCTCGGCCCGGATATCCATGCGTTCGCGTTCGAACGCGATGGTGCCTTGAATCTTCTCGATCAGCGGCCACTCCGGCTTGCGGTTAACTGGTGCGTTGTCCTCGGGCGCGTAGTTCAGGCGTCCATCGACGATGCGCCCGGCGATGCGGAACTCGCCATGGGTGCGCCCGTCCGGCCCGGCCCGGAACGGGAAGTGCGCCAGATCGCCCCTGATCTTCAGCTGTACGTCCTCGACGCTGCCGCCAAGCAGCGCACCCGTCAGCCAACTGCGCAGCGACGACGGCGTCTGCAGCGGAAGGTAGCGCCCGACATGGTCGATCCGTGCGCGCTTGATGCGTCCGCTCATGTCGATCGTGCCAAGCGCGCCGGCCTTGGTCAGCGGCAGCACATGGCGTCCCTTGAGCATTCCCTCGATTTCGTCCTGCACGAATGCGAACTCGCGCACGTCGACCAGCAGTTTTTCCTTGCCCTGCAGACTCCAGCTCGCCTGCGCGTCCAGCCGCTGGAAGGGCATGGCGGGTCGGGCAAACCAGGCAGGCAGTTGCACCATGGCATCGCGCGAGGCCAGATCCAGCATCCCGCCACGCTCATTGGCTTCGATGCGTCCGGTCAAGTTGGCAAATCCGGGAATTGCGGGCATTGCGGCATGGGCCGGCGCATTGGCGGTCGCTACGCGCGCAGGTTGTGCAGCCCGATGATTGAGGGTCAGCCTCTCGAAGCCGCCGCGCACGTTGTAGGAACTCACATCGGGATAGCTCCCCTGCCATTGCGCGGAGAAATCGCGTACCACGCCGCGCGGCGCGAAGTCGGCCAGCATGCGGCGCTGATCGGCCGGCAGCGGCAGGCGCTCGGCAAAATCGGCGAGCGTCTCGAGATCGACGGCCAGGGCGTGGAACTCGGTGCGCGCTGGCATCCCGTCGCGCGCCGGTGCATAGCTTTCGCGGATCGTGGTCGGCGGCATGTACAGACCGTCTTCGGTGCGCATGCTGAAATCGGTGAGCGATATGGCATGGCCATTGGCCCCCAAGGTCGGCACGCCGCTGTCATTGGCGACATCCAGGGTTTCGCGCACCGAAATGCGGCCCCTGACGGATTCCAGACGCAGGGGCTCCAGCTCCGGATTCAGGCGCGCGGAAACCTGCCACAAACCGAGATCGGCGGTAAAGTCAGCCACCCGTGCCTGATTGAAGTCGAGCCATGCGCGCACCGAGCCGCGCGCACTTTGGAGTTCGAACGGATAATCAAACCATGCACGCCATCCCGCCAGGTCGGCCTCGCGTACATCCAGGAACAACTCGCCGCGCCAACGGGAAAAATTGGATTTGCCGCCGGCAAATGGCGGATGCTCGAATGCAGCCCGCACGTCGAGCGGTGCCGCCAGTTCCGCGGGCGGGCGCGCCTGTAGGGCAAAGCGGTGGGTGCGCCAGCGATTTCGAACGAGCAGACCGACATCGGCCAGTGCGAGTTCGGGCGCGCCGCGCAAGGTGTCATTCCAGCGGATACGTCCATCGCGAATGCGGATTTCCTTCTGCGACAGCACCCAGTCCAGGCCGCGACCGTCGTCGTCCCCGCCTGCGCCGACCTCGATGCCGGCGACAAACAGCCGGCCCTGCGCATCCCGCGTGACCTCCAGATCCGGCCGATCAATGACGAGCTGCTCAAGCCGCAGCTCGGCAGCCAGCACGCTCCACCACGACAGCGTGGCATCGATCCGCGGCAAGGTGAGCGCCGCCTTGCCGTCCGAGCCGTGAATGACGACGGTATCCAGTGCAAGGCGTGGCTGCAGGCCCGACCAGGACGCAGCCACACCATTGATGGAGACGGGATTGCCGATGGCACGCTCAGCCAGCAATTCGATCTGCGGCTTATAGGCGTTGATGTTGGGTAATACCAGGTAGCGCACGCCGAGCAGCACGGCGCCAAAGACGAAATAGGCAACGATTGTCACCCCGAACAGCAGGCGCAACACCGGACCCAGAGCGCCAGCGCCGATGCGCCAGCAGCCACGCACGATATGCCACGCGCGCACGGGAAGCGATGGGGCCGGCTTTCCTGTTGCTATTTGGTCGGTGGACATCGATTGGAGGACGGGCGTGGTGCGGGGCGTAGAATACGTGCAGGTTTGGGAGCAGGCCGGCTATCGCGTCAAATTTCGGCAAAGTTGCGCAAGGATATCATTGCCGGCAATGCGGCTTGCCCCCTGTCATCGGAGCGTTCCCGCCCCGCTCGCCTTCTCAGCCAATTCCGAAATCGTGACCCAGTCCCTCTTGACCAGCAATATTGCCTCGCGGTTCCTTGCCCGGTGGCAGCAAGCCGATCCTGCGCGCCCGGCCCTGCTCGCCGAAGTCGCTGAATTATCTTTCAATCAAGCATCGTTTGAACAGCTCTTACAAAGAGAAACATTGGCCGGCCTGCCCTTGCCACGCGCCATGCGCCGCCTGCGCAATCTGGTGGTCGCTGGCCTCATCGAGCGTGACCTGACAGGGCGGGCAACACTGGATGAGGTGCTCACAACGATCAGCGAATTTGCCGATTTCGCGGTACGCACTCACGTTGCCGCGCTTTCCAGCGAAATGCGCGGCCTGCACGGCACCCCGATCGGTGCCGAGTCGGGCGAAGTCCAGGAGCTGATTGTGCTCGGCATGGGCAAGCTGGGTGGGCACGAACTGAATGTCTCATCCGACATCGACCTGATCTTCGTCTACGCGGAGGATGGCGAAACCCGGCCGGACTCACCCGAACAGCGTCTCTTGTCGAACCATGAATTCTTCGTCCGGCTGGGACGCAAGCTGATCGCGGCGCTGTCCGAAATCACCGAAGACGGCTTTACTTTCCGGGTCGACATGGCGCTGCGCCCGAACGGCGCCTCCGGTCCGCTTGCGGCCAGTTTCGGCATGGTCGAGGAGTACCTGCTGGTGCAGGGACGCGAATGGGAACGGTATGCCTGGGTCAAGGCACGCGCCCTGACCGGACGCCCGGCCGACATCGCAGCGCTGGAGCACATCGTCTCGCCCTTCGTCTACCGCCGCTACCTCGATTTCAGCGTGATCGAGTCCTTGCGCAAGATGCACGCCCAGATCCGTGCCGAGGTCCGCCGCCAGGAAGCACGCCATCCCGAGCGCAATCAGAACGTCAAGCTCGGACGCGGCGGCATTCGCGAAATCGAATTCCTGGCCCAAGTGTTCCAGTTGATTCGCGGCGGACGCGACCCCGACCTGCGCGACCGCTCGACGCGGCGCACGCTAGCCATGCTGGTGGAGAAAAACCTGTTGCCGGCCGATGAATCCGAGCGTCTGCAGCAGGCCTACGCCTTCCTGCGCAATCTCGAACACCGCTTGCAATACCGCGACGATGCCCAAACGCATACCCTGCCCGCGGCGTCGGAAGAGCAGCTTGTCATCGCACGAATGATGGGATTCGAAACCGTTGATGGCCTGCTCGCCGAGCTGAACCGCCAGCGCACGGTAGTTGCTGCCCAGTTCGACGCCATGTTCAGCGAAAAGAACAGCGACGACGTGTATGAACAGGACACCCATGGGACGCTGGACGAGTCGGACAGCGTGGAGACAGTCGAAGCGCGCCTGAATGCGCTCGGTTTTCCCGAAGCGCGCGAATCGGCACAACGCCTGGTTTCCACGCTGCATTCGTCCAAGCTGCAGTCGCTCCCCGTCGCCAGCCGCTGCAAGCTGATGGCACTGATCAACGCGGCCTTGCCCCTGGTGGCCAAGGAACGCGGCAGCACCGCCGTCACTCTGGCACGCCTGCTCGACTTCATGGAAGCCATCGCGCGTCGCGCGGCCTACCTCGCGCTGCTGAGCGAATATCCGCGTACACTTGGGCGGGTCATCCGCATGATGTGCGCCAGTCAATGGGCCGCCCAGTACCTGACGCGCCACCCCATCCTGCTTGATGAACTGCTGGACGATAACACGCTGCATGCCGCTCCGGACTGGGCGGCCTTTTCGCAGGAAGTCCAGCGCCAGCTGGAGGCGAGCGCGGGCGATACCGAAACCCAGATGAATGTCTTGCGCGACCTGCACCACGCTCAGCAGTTCCGCTTGCTGGCGCAGGATCTGGAAGGTTCACTGACTGTCGAAAAGCTGGCCGACCACCTTTCGGCGCTGGCCGACATTCTGGTCGAACACACGATAGGCGCGGTATGGAAGACGATCGCAAACCGCCATCGCGACACGCCCCGCTTTGCCGTGATTGCCTATGGCAAGCTGGGCGGCAAGGAGCTCGGCTATGCCTCGGATCTGGACGTCATCTTCCTGTTCGACGATGAAGACCAGGAGGCGCCTGCCCTGTACGCGAAGCTGGCGCAGCGCTTCATCACCTGGATGACCAGCCACACGCCCTCCGGGCTGCTGTTCGACATCGACATTGCGCTGCGCCCGGATGGCGCATCGGGCCTGCTCGTTTCGCGCGTTTCGGCGTTCGAGAAGTACCAGCGGGAATCGGCCTGGGTCTGGGAACATCAGGCGCTCACGCGGGCGCGCTTCTGTGCCGGCGATGCGGAAATCGGCGCGCGCTTCGAGGCGATCCGGGAAGCGGTGCTGCGCCAGCGGCGCGACGAAGCGAAGCTCAGGCAGGAAGTGCTCGCCATGCGCAGGAGAATGCATGACGCGCATCCGAACCGCTCCAGCCTGTTCGACCTGAAGCATGACAGCGGCGGCATGATCGACATCGAGTTCATCGTGCAATACCTGGTGCTCAGGTATGCCAGCGAGCACCCGCAGCTGACGGCGGACATCGGCAATATCGCGCTGCTGAAACTCTGCGGAGAGCTGGGCCTGATCGACAGCGCGCTTGCAATCAGCGTGTCCGATGCATATCGCCACTTCCGCAAGCTGCAGCACCAGATCCGCCTGCAGGGAGAAGACCGGGCGCGCGTGGAGCGGGAGAAAGTGGAAGACGAGGTTGAAGCGGTAAGGCGGCTGTGGAGCGCGGTCTTCGCGAATGTCACGCCAGCCTGACTGCAGCTTGCCGACTCTTCTCCACCCTCAAAAAAAACGCCCCGCTGATCACGGGGCGTTTTTAATGCGCGAATCGATTACTTCGCGTTCATCAGCGCAACGGTGGTGTCGAGCATGCGGTTCGAGAAGCCCCACTC
>JAEZHR010000364.1 GCA_023416415.1 Pseudomonadota bacterium | reverse complement strand
ATTACCTCGACGGTGAAACCCTGAGCTACTCGCGCCAGTTCGTCGAGACGCTGGGTGACGTGTCGCATCGTATCCTCAACGACGACCGTGGGCCGGCCTATGTTTCCCATCCGGAACGTTTTCCTTATCACGAGCAATGCAGCTATAACACCGAGGGATTTGCATGCACCGTCCCGGCTGGACATTACTTTGTGATGGGGGATAATCGCGATAACAGCCTCGACAGCCGTTTCTGGGGCTTCGTTCCCGACGACTATGTTGTTGGAAAGGCATTTTTCGTCTGGATGAATCTCGGCGACCTTCGGCGCATCGGAAGTTTCAAATAAACAATATTTCAGGGGGTAGGTATGCCGCATCGATCCCAGGCCGGCCTGTCGCTGGCGGGTTTCATGTTCGTGCTCGTCATTGTCGGGCTGGTTGCGGTTCTGGCGATGCAGGTGGTACCGAACGTCATCGAGTATTCCGCTGTCAAGAGGGCTGTGAACGCGGCTGCGGTCGCATCCAGCCCGGGTGAGATCGCGGCGGCCTTCGACAAGCAGCGCACGACGGCCTATATCGAATCGGTGACCGGAAGGGATCTGGAAATTGTGAAGACAGAAAGTGGATACGTCGTCAGCGTTGCCTACCAGAAAAAGATCCCCTTGATGGGGCCCGCCAGCCTGGTGCTGGACTTTGAGGCAAGCAATCGCTGAGGCAGGCGTACCTTCGAGAGGAAGATGGATTTCAGACTGCTGCAAGACCGGCTCGGTCATACTTTCAAGGACGCTGCGCTTCTGCAGCAGGCCTTGACCCACCGCAGCCATAGCAGCGTGCACAACGAGCGCCTGGAGTTTCTTGGCGACTCGGTCTTGAACTGCGTGGTTGCCTCGCTCCTGTTCGAGCGCTACGCCAAGATCGATGAGGGCGACCTGTCGCGTCTGCGCGCCAACCTGGTCAAGCAGCAGTCGCTGTTCGAAATTGCCCAGCGCCTTCAGCTTTCCCAGTTCCTGCGTCTGGGCGAGGGCGAGCTCAAATCCGGAGGGTTTCGCCGTCCTTCCATTCTCGCCGACACCCTGGAAGCCCTGTTCGGTGCGATTTTCCTCGATGCCGGTTTCGAGGCCGCACGCACGGCGATTCGCGCGCTTTACGTCCCCATCCTCGATACCGTCGATCCGAAGACTCTGGGTAAGGATGCGAAGACGTTGCTGCAAGAATTTTTGCAGGGCAAAAAGATCGCGCTTCCGGTATACAACGTCGTTGCTACCCACGGTGCTGCGCACAACCAGCAATTCGAGATCGAGTGCCTGGTGCCCAAGCTTGACATTCAGGTATTCGGTACCGGCGGCAGCCGCCGTGCCGGCGAGCAGGCAGCGGCCAAGCTGGCCCTGGAAGCGGTACAAAAAGCGCTCGCCAGGACGAGCGGTGCCGCCCGCAAGAGTCGGCCCCGTGCATCGCAGCTGAAACTGGCAGGCATTGCCACGATCCAGCCGGATGCACCGCAACCTGCGCCGAGCGTACCGGCCGAGGCGCCGGCCCCGTTGAACGATCCGCGACAGCAGGGCTTTGACCTGCCCGATCCTGGCGCGCCGGGTGAAAACACTGCCGGGATGCCAGGAGCCACCGAGACTGCCAAGACGAGCCGTCAATCTGGCAAGATGCCCGCATCCGATGCCGGCGAATCCAAACCGCCTACCCATTCCAGGACCGCATGAGCGATCAATCCGCTGACGACTTCCGCTGTGGCTACATCGCCATCGTAGGTCGTCCCAATGTCGGCAAGTCGACCCTGATGAACGCCCTGATCGGCGCCAAGGTCAGCATTACCTCGCGCAAGGCGCAAACAACGCGCCATCGCATCACCGGCATCCAGACCCGCGCGCATGCGCAGTTCGTCTACGTCGATACGCCCGGCTTCCAGACCCGCCATTCGAACGCACTGAACCGGACCCTTAACCGCACCGTCACCACCACGCTGACGGCGGCCGATGTGATCCTGTTTGTCATCGAAGCGGGGACATTCGGCCAGGCCGACAAGCAGGTGCTGGAGCTGATTCCGAGCGATGTGCCTTGCGTACTCGTTATCAACAAGGCCGATCGCATGAAAGACAAGGCGCTGTTGATGCCGTTCACGCAGCAGGTTGCTGCGCAAAGAGAATTCGCGGCCATCGTGCCGGTGTCGGCCAAGCAGCGTTTTCAGCTTGACGTCCTCGAACGCGAAATCGAAAAGCTGCTGCCGGTCAATCCGCCGATGTTCGACGAGGATGACATCACCGACCGTAGCGAACGCTTCCTGGCCGCGGAAATCGTGCGCGAGAAGGTGTTCCGTTTCGTCGGCGACGAGCTGCCTTACACCAGCACGGTCGTGATCGAAAAATTCGAACAGGAAGGGCGACTGCGACGCGTGTTTGCTGCGATTCTGGTCGAGCGTGACAGCCACAAGGCAATGGTGATCGGGCAGAAGGGTGCCAAGCTCAAGGAAATTTCCACCCAGTCGCGGCTCGACATGGAGAAGCTGTTCGATGGCCCGGTCTATCTGGAAATCTGGGTCAAGGTGAAGTCCGGCTGGGCCGACAACGAGGCCGGATTGCGCGCCTACGGCTACGAATAGAGCGGGCTTGCCACGCCATCTTGCACGCCATGGCTGCAACGACTCCTGTCGCGGATGAAGTCGCCTTGTCCGGCACCGGTGCTCGCTCCCGCTCCGAGCGCGAAGGGCGCGTGAGCGGCCAGCCGGCCTTCGTATTGCACAGCTACCCGTACAAGGAAACCAGTCTCATCGTCGATGTATTCGCGCGTGAATACGGACGCGTTGCGCTTGTGGCCAAAGGCGCGAAACGTCCACACTCCAAGCTGCGTGGCGTATTGCAGACCTTTCAGCCGTTGTCGGTGGCATGGAGTGGCAAGGGCGAAGTCCGCACCCTGACTGCGGCCGAGTGGGTAGGCGGTCTGCTGCCGCTCGAAAAATCCGCCTTGCTGTGCGGGTTTTATCTGAATGAACTGCTGGTCAAGCTGCTCGCGCGCGAAGATCCGCATCCAGCCCTGTTCGATCACTACCTTGCCACGCTCAATCAACTTGCCCACGGCGAAGCCGCGCCTATCGTACTGCGACGCTTCGAGCGCGCTTTGCTGAAGGAAACCGGTGTAGGCGGCGATTTTGGCATCTGCCGCAGTACTGGCGTACGCGTCGAGGACGAGCGCATGTACGTGGTCGACCCTGAATTCGGGCCGCGACCGGCCCGTCCGGCCGACACCGGGCCGCGCGTTTCGGGCAAGACGCTGCTTGACATGGAGCGCGAGGATTACAGCGACCCCCAGACCCAGTCACAGAGCAAATTCCTGATGCGCTTTCTGCTTGCTCACCATCTGGCGGGTGCTCCGCTGAACACGCGCCAGATTCTGATAGATTTGATGCAGTTATGACCCGACCTACTTGCCTGCCATGAGCCTGCTACATCCGACCTCTCCGGTGATCGACCTGGGTGTCAACATCGATCACGTTGCAACCGTGCGCAACGCGCGGGGGACTGACTACCCCGACCCACTGGAGGCCGCACTGATGGCCGAGGAGGCGGGCGCCGACTGCATCACTCTGCATCTGCGCGAAGACCGGCGCCACATCCGCGATGCAGACGTGATCGCGATTCGCCCACAGTTGCGTACCCGCATGAACCTGGAGGCTGCGGTCACGCCCGAGATGCTCGACTTCGCGTGCCGGATCAGGCCCCAGGATGTGTGTCTGGTGCCGGAGCGGCGGGAGGAGGTGACGACAGAGGGCGGGCTGGACGTGGCGGGGCGCTTCCAGGACGTGCAGGCGGCAGTGCGTCAGCTGCAGGCTGAAGGCATCCGCGTCTCCCTGTTCATCGATGCCGACCCGGTGCAGATTCAGGCCGCAGCCGAGACCGGCGCACCTGTCATCGAAATCCACACCGGACGCTATGCCGAGGCACAATCGGAGGCGGAGGTGCGGGCGGAACTCGAGCGCGTGCGTGACGGCGTGCTGGACGGCGTGCGCCACGGTCTGAAGGTCAATGCCGGCCACGGTCTTCACTACACCAATGTGCAAGCGATCGCGGCCATCACTGAGATCGAGGAGCTCAACATCGGCCATGCCATCGTGGCCAAGGCACTGTTCATCGGGTGGGTGAACGCCGTCAAGGAAATGAAATCCATCATGGTCGCCGCGCGTCTGGGCTTGCACAAGAAATGATCTACGGCATCGGCACGGATCTCATCCAGATTTCGCGCATCGAGGCGGCGCTGGCGCGAAATGGGGAGCGCTTCGCCGCAAAAATTCTCGGACCGGAAGAGATGGACAAGTTTCGACGCCGTCATGCCAAAGTCGAGGCGCGCGGGCTGCGATTCCTGGCTTCGCGTTTCGCGGCCAAGGAGGCCTTCTCGAAGGCCATTGGCCTGGGCATGCGCATGCCCATGACCTGGCGTGCGATGCAGACGCTGAATGCGCCGAGCGGCAAGCCGATCGTGGTCACCAGCGGCGTACTCAAGGAATATATGGAGCACCATCGCCTGACAGCGCAGGTGTCGATAACCGACGAAGCGGATTACGCAGTGGCTTTCGTCATTGTGGAGAAAGAATGAACGCAGTGAATGGCGCAGGCCTCGGGCCGGTAATGCTGGACGTGGTGGGCAAAAGCCTGGATAAGGACGATATCCGTCGCATTTCGCACCCGCTGACCGGCGGCGTGATCCTGTTTGCACGCAACTTCGAAAGCCGCGCCCAGCTGTGCGCGCTGACCGCGGCAATCCACAAGTTGCGTCCCGACATGCTGATCGCAGTGGACCATGAA
>JAEZHR010000349.1 GCA_023416415.1 Pseudomonadota bacterium | reverse complement strand
ATATCGGCGTGATCAAGGCGCTGGAGGCGCAGGGCATCGTGCCCGATGTGGTGGTCGGCACCAGTGCCGGCAGCGTGGTGGGGGCACTTTACGCAGCGGGGCATGACGGCTTCGCTTTGCACAAACTGGCGCTGACGATGGATGAACTGGCGATTTCGGACTGGTCGGTTCCGCTGTTTGCCCGTTCGGCCGGAATGCTCAAGGGCGAGGCGTTGCAGGCTTATGTGAACGCCACCCTGAACAACCTGCCACTGGAACGCATGAAGATTCCATTTGGTGCGGTCGCCACGGACCTGCGCACCGGTGAGGCAATCCTGTTCCGGCGCGGCAATACGGGGCAGGCTGTTCGCGCGTCCTCCGCCGTGCCGGGTGTTTTCCAGGCCGTGCGTATCGGAGATCGGACGTACGTCGATGGTGGGCTGGTGTCGCCGGTTCCCGTTCGCTTTGCGCGCGAGATGGGAGCGGATTTCGTGATCGCAGTCAATATCTCGGCGCAACCGGAGTTCCAGCCATCCTCGACGACGCTGGAGCTGCTGTTGCAGACCTTTGCCATTATGGGGCGCCGGATCAATCAATATGAACTGCGAGAGGCTGACGTAGTGATCACGCCGCAACTCGGCGCCATGAAGGGCAGCGACTTCGCGGCACGCGATGCCGCAATCCTGGCCGGCGAGCGGGCGGCAGCAGAGCGCATGCCGGAGATCAGGCGCAAGCTCGCGCTACGCCCGGCACGTTGAGCTGCATGGGCGAAAGGCCTCGCGTACAATCTGCGCTTCCTTTGTTCAACTTGGCAAGATTGCCGCAGACCGCATGAAATCGAAACCACTGCTGACGCTCGAAGACGTCAGGAAAATCGCCGGAGCCGCCGAGGCTGAGGCCAAAAACAACAATTGGGCCGTAACGATCGCCATCGTCGACGATGGCGGCCATCTGCTTTGGTTGCAGCGCCTGGACGGAGCTGCTCCGGTTTCGGCTCATATCGCTCCCGCCAAGGCGCACACCGCAGCCCTCGGTCGACGTGAAACCAAGGTGTACGAAGACATGATCAACAATGGCCGCTATTCCTTCATGAGCGCGCCGCTGATCGAAGGACTGCTGGAAGGCGGTGTGCCGATCATGGTTGATGGCCAGTGCGTGGGCGCGGTTGGCGTTTCGGGCGTGAAGTCCTCGGAAGACGTGCAGATCGCAAAAGCCGGGATCGCTGCCCTCGGGAATTGAAGCCGCGAACCCCTCTGCGGGTTCGCTTACGTCGCGCTTACATGCATTTGCCGGCGGCGAGCGAGTTCGGCTATAATTTCGCGGTTTAGCCAAATTCAGCCCGCCGCTAGCGCATACCCTATCCCCATCGTCCCGAAAAGGCCCTCGATACTGCGCAGTGCGCCGTTCGACGGCACTTGCGGCGCGACGCAGCGGCGGTAACCACCTCAGGAGTTACCCTTGCTGCCATTTCTTTCTGGCCAATCAATTCCGGCCATCCTTGCGCTCGCAGACGGGTCGATTTTCCAGGGTTATTCGATTGGTGCCCCCGGTCATACGATCGGCGAAGTCGTGTTCAACACGGCGATCACGGGTTACCAGGAAATCCTGACCGATCCCAGCTACAGCCGCCAGCTCGTCACACTCACCTATCCGCACATCGGCAACGTCGGAACCAATCGCGAAGACGTCGAGGCGAACAAAATCCACGCTGCTGGCCTGATCATCAAGGACCTGCCCGCGCTGGCATCGAATTTCCGCAGCGAGCAGAGCCTGCCCGACTATCTGAAGTCCGAAAATGTGGTCGGCATTGCCGGCGTCGATACCCGCAGGCTCACCCGCATCCTGCGCGACAAGGGAGCCCAGAACGGCGCCATCCTGGCCGGTGAGGCAGACGCGGAGAAGGCACTGGCGCTGGCGCGCTCGTTCCCCGGTCTTGCGGGCATGGATTTGGCGAAGGTCGTGTCGACCAAGGAGCCCTACGTCTGGACCCAGACCGAATGGAAGCTTGGCTCCGGCTATGGCGAACTGACCGATCCGAAATATCACGTGGTCGCCTTCGACTACGGCGTCAAGCGCAACATCCTGCGTATGCTGGCTGAGCGCGGTTGCAAGATCACGGTGCTGCCGGCGCAGGCGACCGCCGAGCAGGCGCTGGCGCTGAACCCGGATGGCATCTTCCTGGCCAATGGGCCAGGCGATCCGGAGCCTTGCGACTATGCCATCGCCGCCGCCAGGGAAGTTATCGCGCGCGGAATCCCGACCTTCGGCATCTGTCTCGGTCACCAGCTGATGGGTCTGGCGGTGGGTGCAAGGACGATGAAGATGAAGCTCGGCCACCACGGCGCCAACCACCCGGTGCAGGATGTGCAGACCGGACAGGTCATGATTACTTCGCAAAATCACGGTTTCGCAGTCGATCCGGCGAGCTTGCCGGCGAACGCCCGCGTCACCCATATCTCGCTGTTCGACGGCACCCTGCAGGGCTTCGAACTGACCGACAAGCCCGCATTCTGCTTCCAGGGTCACCCGGAAGCCTCGCCCGGACCGACCGACGTTGCTCCGCTGTTCGATCGTTTCGTGGCGATGATGGAGAAACACAAAAATGCCTAAGCGCAACGACATCAAAAGCATCCTGATCATTGGCGCTGGCCCGATCATCATCGGCCAAGCCTGCGAATTCGACTACTCCGGGGCACAGGCCTGCAAGGCGCTGCGCGAAGAGGGGTACAAGGTCATTCTGGTCAACAGCAATCCTGCGACCAACATGACCGACCCGGAAATGGCCGACGTGACTTACATCGAGCCAATTACCTGGCAGATGGTCGAGAAGATCATCGCCAAGGAGCGCCCGGACGCGATCCTGCCAACGATGGGGGGGCAGACCGCGCTCAACTGTGCGCTCGACCTGCATCGCAACGGGGTGCTGACCAAATACGGCTGCGAGCTGATCGGCGCGACGCCGGAAGCGATCGACAAGGCCGAGGACCGTCAGAAGTTCAAGGAGGCGATGACCAGAATCGGTCTGGGCTCTGCCCGTTCCGGTATCGCCCATTCGATGGACGAAGCCTGGGTCGTGCAGCGCGAGATCGGCTTCCCGGTCATCATCCGTCCGTCCTTCACGATGGGCGGTACCGGTGGCGGGATCGCCTACAACCCGGAAGAGTTCGAGACCATCTGCAAGCGCGGCCTGGAAGCATCGCCGACCTCCGAACTGCTGATCGAGGAATCGCTGATCGGCTGGAAGGAATTCGAAATGGAGGTGGTGCGCGACAAGAAGGACAACTGCATCATCGTCTGCTCGATCGAAAACCTCGATCCGATGGGTGTACATACCGGCGACTCGATCACCGTGGCGCCCGCCCAGACGCTGACCGACAAGGAATACCAGATCATGCGCAACGCCTCGCTGGCGGTGCTGCGCGAGATCGGCGTCGACACCGGCGGCTCCAACGTGCAGTTCGCGGTCAATCCGAAAGATGGTCGCATGATCGTCATCGAGATGAACCCGCGCGTGTCGCGCTCTTCGGCACTGGCCTCGAAGGCCACCGGCTTCCCGATCGCCAAGGTTGCAGCCAAGCTTGCCGTGGGATTCACGCTGGACGAGCTGCGCAACGAGATTACCGGCGGCCAGACCCCGGCTTCCTTCGAGCCTTCGATCGACTACGTCGTGACCAAGGTGCCGCGTTTCGCATTCGAAAAATTCCCGCAGGCGGACAATCACCTGACCACGCAGATGAAGTCGGTGGGCGAGGTGATGGCCATCGGGCGCACCTTCCAGGAGTCCTTCCTGAAGGCCTTGCGCGGACTTGAAGTCGGTGTCGACGGCATGAACGAGAAGACCACCGATCGTGAAGTCATCGAAGAAGAACTCGGAGAGCCTGGTCCGGAGCGCATCTGGTACGTCGGCGACGCCTTCGCCCAGGGCTTCTCCCTGGAGGAGGTGCACCAGCTTACCCATATCGACCCGTGGTTCCTGGTGCAGATCAAGGAAATCGTCGACATCGAACTGTGGCTCGAAGGGCAGACGCTGCAATCTCTCGACAAGTCGACCCTGTTCCGCCTGAAGCAGAAAGGTTTCTCGGATCGTCGCCTGGCCAAGCTGCTCAAGACGACCGACGCCGATGTGCGTACGCATCGGCGCGAGTTGGGCGTGCGCCCGGTCTACAAGCGCGTCGACACCTGCGCGGCGGAGTTCGCTACCAACACCGCCTACATGTACTCGACGTACGACGAGGAATGCGAATCCAATCCGACCGATCGCAAGAAGATCATGGTGCTGGGTGGCGGGCCCAACCGCATCGGCCAGGGGATCGAGTTCGACTACTGCTGCGTGCATGCTGCGCTGGCGATGCGCGAAGATGGTTATGAAACCATCATGGTCAACTGCAATCCCGAGACCGTCTCGACCGATTACGACACTTCCGATCGCCTGTACTTCGAGCCGCTGACGCTGGAGGACGTTCTGGAAATCGTCGACAAGGAAAAGCCGGTCGGCGTGATCGTGCAATACGGCGGCCAGACGCCGCTCAAGCTTGCGCTCGATCTGGAAGCCAACGGCGTGCCCATCGTCGGCACCTCGCCGGACATGATCGATGCGGCCGAAGACCGCGAGCGCTTCCAGAAGCTGTTGCAGGAGCTCGGTCTGCGCCAGCCGCCGAACCGTACCGCGCGTACCGAAGAAGAAGCACTGCAACTGGCGCAGGAGATCGGCTATCCGCTGGTGGTGCGTCCGTCCTACGTGCTGGGCGGTCGCGCGATGGAAATCGTTCACGAGCAGCGCGACCTCGAGCGCTACATGCGCGAGGCCGTCAAGGTCTCGAACGATTCTCCGGTGCTGCTCGATCGCTTCCTGAACGACGCCATCGAAGTTGACGTCGACTGCCTGTCCGACGGACAGCGCACCTTCATCGGCGGCGTGATGGAACATATCGAACAGGCTGGCGTGCACTCGGGCGATTCGGCCTGCTCGCTGCCGCCTTATTCGCTGTCTGCGGAGACGATTGCAGAGCTCAAGCGGCAGACGTCACTCATGGCAAAGGGTCTGAACGTGGTCGGCCTGATGAATGTGCAGTTCGCCATTCAGGAACAGGAGATCGACGGCCAAGTGAAGGACGTGGTCTACGTGCTGGAAGTGAACCCGCGCGCATCGCGTACTGTGCCTTACGTGTCGAAGGCCACCGGTCTGCAGCTTGCAAAGATTGCCGCGCGCTGCATGGTCGGCCAGTCTCTCGACAGCCAGGGTGTCGGAGAAGAAGTCGTGCCTCCGTACTACAGCGTCAAGGAAGCAGTTTTCCCGTTCAACAAATTCCCGGGCGTGGACACCATTCTCGGTCCGGAAATGAAGTCGACGGGGGAAGTCATGGGCGTGGGCAAGACCTTCGGCGAGGCCTTCGTCAAATCGCAGCTCGGTGCCGGTGTCAAGTTGCCGACTGCGGGCAACGTGTTTCTGTCGGTGAAGAACAGCGACAAGCCGCGCGCGGTGCAGGTCGCACGCGATCTGGTTGAGCTTGGTTTCTCGCTGGTGGCAACGAAGGGTACGGCCGCTGCGATCAGCGCTGCAGGCATTACGGTCACGACCGTGAACAAGGTAGTCGAAGGGCGCCCGCACGTGGTCGACATGATGAAGAACAACGAGATCGCCCTGGTCATCAACACCGTCGAGGAGAAACGCAACGCCATCGTGGACTCGCGTACGATCCGCACTTCGGCGCTGCAGGCGCGGGTGACGACCTTCACCACGATTGCCGGTGCCGAGGCCGCGGTCGAGGGGCTGCGCCACCTGAACCGGCTGGATGTCTACGATTTACAAGGTCTGCACAAAGCCTTACACTAGCCGCACAACTCAAACCTGCCACAGAGGTCACAAACTGTTCCGGATATTTTCGGGGCAGCTTGTGGCCTCTGTGGCTTTCGTTTAGCCGGAAGAAGAAATATGAGCACAGTACCGATGACCAAAATCGGCGCAGAGCGCCTGAAGGAAGAGCTGCAGCGCTTGAAGAGCAAGGATCGCCCGGCGGTGATCAATGCGATTGCCGAGGCGCGTGCACAGGGAGATCTGTCGGAGAACGCCGACTACGATGCTGCAAAGGAGCGCCAGAGCTTCATCGAGGGGCGCATCGCGGAGCTTGAGGGCAAACTGTCGGCTGCGCAAATCATCGATCCCGCAACGTTGGATGCGGAAGGGCGGGTGGTGTTTGCCTCGACCGTTGATCTTGAGGATCTTGAGTCCGGGCAGAAGGTGACCTATCAGATCGTCGGCGAGGACGAGGCCGACATCAAGGAGCGCAAGGTCTCGGTCACCTCGCCAATCGCGCGTGCGCTGATTGGCAAGTATGCCGGTGACGTGGTTGAAGTGAACGCGCCGTCCGGCGTGCGCGAATACGAGATCCTGGAAGTGCGGTATATCTAACTATCTGACGGCGTCCGGCTTCTGTGCCGCTCGGCGGGCGGCGGCACTGACGGAGGGCGGCAGTGCGGGTGTAAGCGCCTGCCGCTGCTCCATCCGCCAGGTTGACTGCGCTGGCGACGAACAGGTGCCGCAAGGCAGCAACCGGCCTTAGCCGCGCACGCCGGATTTCTTCGTGCTCTTCTGGCGCGGTTTGGCGCGCTTGACGTTGCCGCCCGCCGTTACCCTCTCGTTTCCTTTCAGGATGACTTTCTTTACCGTGGGGCGCTTGGTGCCGCTCGGACTGGGTTTGACGATAGTGACTTCGCGCAGGCCCTTGCCGCGCTTTTCGCTGCGTTCCTTGGGCGTTTCCTTTTGCGGACGATACAGCACGAGCAGCTTGCCAATGTGCTGGATCGGCGCCGCATCCAGCTTGGCGCAGATGGCTTCGTACATCCCGATTCGCGCTTCACGGTCATCACCGAGAACGCGCACCTTGATCAGTCCGTGAGCGTTCAGGCTCGAATCGATTTCCTTCAGCACGGCCGGCGTAAGCCCCGCATCGCCGATCATGACCACAGGGTCAAGTCCGTGGGCTTGGGAGCGGAGTTCGCTGCGCTCGGCGGGAGTAAGTTTCAGCATGATGACGCCTTCATTAAAAGCAGTATTCTAAGCGAATGACCAAGTCCAAATTCAACAAAAACTGGTTGCATGGCCATGTCAACGACCCCTATGTCAAGCTGGCGCAGAAGGAGGGGTATCGCGCGCGGGCGGCCTACAAGCTCAAGGAGATCGATGAGGGCGAACATTTGATCCGTCCGGGACAGGTTGTCGTCGATCTTGGTGCCGCGCCGGGGAGCTGGTCGCAGTACGTGCGCAACAAGCTGGCCGGCAAGCCCGGGGGCGGAATCGACGGCACGATCATCGCGCTCGACTTGCTGCCGATGGAGCCCATCGCCAACGTGCATTTCATCCAGGGTGATTTCCGCGAGCAGGATGTGCTGGAGCAGCTGGAGACGGTAGTGGCAGGGCGCATGGTGGACCTGGTGC
>JAEZHR010000313.1 GCA_023416415.1 Pseudomonadota bacterium | reverse complement strand
TTGCATTCCCGATGTTCCGGCGCGAACGCAATGCGTGGCAGCCATGAGAACGCCTCCGGGCTGCGCGAAACGTCCACCGGCTGCACGAATTGCGGCGCGCCGTCCGCTGCGAAGCGCTGGAAGCACACCCGCTTGGTGCGCTGATCAACCCAGGCCACAAGGAAATTTCCTTGCGCATCGATAGCTACCGCTCCGTCGTCAACGAAAACGTAGTCCGACGCGTTCTGCCTCCACGGTCCGCGCACGCCCGCTCCCTGCGCAACCTGCACGGAATCCAGCCACTGCAGTTGCAGTCGACCGCTCGTGTGCCGACGGCAAACAATGCGAACGCGATGGGCAGGAGGAAACGCAATGCAGTGGTCATCCGTGCGGCATAGCGACGGATCTCCGGCTACGGGACCAGGGCGTACGGATATGCCCGCCCCTTTTCCCGTGATTTGAAGCGACTCGATGAAGGAATAACGATGCAAGGCATGGACCTGTTGCGCATCGATACAGAGCACACCGCGCCTGTTCAGAAACGGAGCAAGCGATGCGCCTTCGAATCCTTCCTCAGACCGCGTCCACGCCTGTTCCTATGCGGCCGGCCAGCCACGGAGCTTCAATGGCATGCCGCTTGCGCATGGCGACCGGTCCGGCGCTGCCGGCTCATCATCACAGCCATGGAGGAAGACATGAATCTCGCTGACGTCAGCAAGCTCGGCATCCAGAATCCTTTCAAGCAACGCTACGACAACTTCATCGGCGGCAAATTCGTCCCGCCCGTCGAAGGCCAATACTTCGAAAACATCAGCCCCGTCATCGGTCAACCCTTCTGCGAAGTGGCACGTTCGACCGCAGCCGACATCGAGGCCGCGCTGGACGCCGCACATGCCGCGAAGCAGGCCTGGGGCCGCACCTCGCCCACCGAGCGCGCCGCGATCCTCAACAAGATTGCCGACCGCATGGAAGCCAACCTGCCACTGCTGGCACTGGCCGAAACCATCGACAATGGCAAGCCGATCCGCGAGTCGACCGCGGCCGACATTCCGCTCGCCATCGACCACTTCCGCTACTTCGCCGGCTGCGTGCGCGCGCAGGAAGGATCGATCGCGCCAATCGATGCTGACACCTATGCCTACCATTACAACGAACCGCTGGGAGTGGTCGGCCAGATCATTCCCTGGAATTTCCCGATCCTGATGGCGGTGTGGAAGCTCGCTCCCGCGCTGGCCGCCGGCAACTGCGTGGTGCTCAAGCCAGCCGAGCAGACGCCGGCTTCGATCATGGTGCTGATGGAACTGATTCAGGACCTGCTGCCCCCCGGTGTCGTCAACGTCGTCTACGGCTTCGGCCTGGAAGCCGGCAAACCATTGGCGTCCAGCAAGCGCATCGCGAAGATCGCCTTCACCGGCGAAACCACCACCGGTCGGCTGATCATGCAGTACGCCTCGCAGAACATCATTCCGGTCACGCTGGAGCTGGGCGGCAAATCGCCCAACATCTTCTTCGAAGACGTGATGGCGGCCGACGACGACTACTTCGACAAGTGTCTGGAAGGCTTCGCGATGTTCGCGCTGAACCAGGGCGAGGTCTGCACGTGCCCTTCACGCGCGCTGGTGCAGGAATCGATCTTCGATCGCTTCATGGAGCGGGCGGTCAAGCGCGTGGAAGCGATCCGTCAGGGAAATCCGCTCGACGCCAACACCATGGTCGGCGCCCAGGCATCGCAGGAGCAACTGGAAAAGATCCTGTCCTATCTCGACATCGGCCGCCAGGAGGGCGCGGATGTGCTGATCGGCGGCGAGCGCAATGTCCTGTCCGGCGACCTGGAAAAGGGCTACTACGTGAAGCCCACCATCTTCAGCGGCAACAACAGGATGCGCATCTTCCAGGAGGAAATTTTCGGGCCGGTAGTGTCGGTGACAAGCTTCAAGGATGAAGACGAAGCGCTGCAGATCGCAAACGATACGCTGTATGGACTTGGTGCCGGCGTGTGGACGCGCGACGGCGCACGCGCCTTCCGCATGGGCCGCAATATCCAGGCCGGACGCGTGTGGACCAACTGCTACCACCTGTATCCGGCGCATGCGGCCTTCGGCGGCTACAAGCAGTCGGGCATCGGGCGCGAGAACCACAAGATGATGCTGGCGCACTATCAGCAGACGAAAAACATGCTGGTGAGCTACAGCCCCAAGGCACTGGGGTTCTTCTAGGCGCTGTCGCATCCTGCGCAGGCGGGAGCCCGGGCATGCATCGGGCTGCCGGCAAGGCATCTCTGGGCCCTCGCCGGCGCGGGAGTGACGGCGCTCCGATCCAACGCGGAGCAGACGACATGGTGCAATCCGAAGCGCCGCCGCGCGTGCTCGCCACACCCGCCGCCGTAGATCTGATTTCTGCCTTGAAGGACCGCTACGGTCCGCTGATGTTCTTCCAGTCCGGCGGCTGCTGCGACGGCAGCGCACCGATGTGCTACCGGCAGGACGAATTCATGGTCGGCGACGGCGACGTGTTGCTGGGCGAGCTGAACGACGCCCCTTTCTACATCGGAGCGGACCAGTACGAATACTGGAAGCACACGCAGCTGATCATCGACGTGGTCGATGGTGGCGGGGGCATGTTTTCGCTGGAGAACGGCACGGGCAAGCGCTTCCTGACGCGATCACGCCTGTTTTCCGACGAGGAGTACGAGCAGGTCGCGGCGCTTCAGCGCAGCTTGCGGTAGATCGTGTTGCGCGAAACGCCCAGCGCGCGGGCTGCGGCCGAGACGTTGCCGCCGTGGGTCTGCACGGCCGCACGCACTGCCGAGGATTCCAGATCGTCCAGCGTGGCGCCGGCCGCCACGGCGACCGATGGCACAGCGAGGGCCGTCACGTCGCGCATTTCCTCCAGAAAATCGTCGGGCAGATGTTCGACGCGTATGTCGTCTTCGTTACCCGCCATCACGATGGCCGTGCGCAGGATGTTGACGAGCTGGCGGAAATTGCCCGGCCAGGCGTAATGGCGAAACAGCTGCATCACCTCCGGCGCCAGATGCAGACTCCGCTCCTTGGCTTCGGCCGCGAGAAGCTTGCCGACTACGGCCTCTAAATCGCTGCGCTCGCGCTGCGGCGGAAGCTTCACGACCAGACCGTTGAGCCGGTAGTACAAGTCGTCTCGGAAGGTGCCCGCAACCATCATCTCGCGCAGGTTGCGGTGGGTTGCGCAGATGACGGCCACATTCACCGGAATCGACTTGCTGCTGCCCAGCGGCGTGACCACCCGTTCCTGCAGCACGCGCAACAGGCGCGACTGCAAAGCAATGGGCATGTCACCGATCTCGTCGAGGAACAGCGTGCCGCCATTGGCCTGCAGGATGCGCCCGACGCTGCCCTTCCTGCGCGCGCCGGTGAAAGCGCCGTCCTCGTAGCCGAACAGCTCGGACTCGATCAGCGTCTCCGGTATCGAGGCGCAATTGACGGCCACGAAGGGCCCGCTCCTGCGCGGCGAATCGTTGTGCACGGCGTGGGCCAGCAGGTCCTTTCCGGTACCTGTCTCACCGGTGATCAGGATGGGAATGTCACTGCCCTTGATCTTTTCCAGCTTCCCGATAAGAGCCGCCACCCGCGCGTCGCCGGTATCCAGGTAGCGCAGGCTGGACAGGCGCGCGGGTGCGCGAGCCGGCGATTGTGCAAGACGCGCTGCACACGCCGTGCTGCTTGAAAACCGCACCGCAGCGCGCCCGTGCACGCGCACGCCGCTCGGCAGGCACATCTGCAGCAGCTGCGGTGCAGCGATGCGGTAGTGGTCATAC
>JAEZHR010000257.1 GCA_023416415.1 Pseudomonadota bacterium | reverse complement strand
CGGGGTGGAGCAGTCTGGCAGCTCGTCGGGCTCATAACCCGAAGGTCGTAGGTTCAAATCCTGCCCCCGCAACCAGACACAATGTTCTCCTGCATTCACGCAGGATCGAGCGCAAAAAGCCGGCAATAGCCGGCTTTTTTGTTTTCAGCGCCCTCGCTTCAAGCTTCGGCTTCTCATTTTCCGGCGTCTATCGTTCTCATCGCTTTTTCCATTCGGGGAATCATCCGGTTGCGATTCATCGGCATACATGCCCGGCTGGCCATGATGCACTCTGCTGAAATTCAACATGGCCAGTTACGCGGCAGCCGAACAGCGATTTCGCGATTGTGCAGGTGGCGATGCCGGATCACATGTGACCGGCCCTTGTCTACTGCTTGCTTGCCGCCACCCGCCTCATTGAGCGAGAGCACTGAATCGGCAGGAATGTTCGCGCGTGGAGAAGCGGCACGGTGATCCCCGTAGCCGCAGCACTCGTGTATGTGCGGTGCTCTTTTCCTGGGCATGCGTCGCCTCATGCGTACCCACGTAGCAGAGCCGGGCGAAGTCAAGGCGCTGCCCACGGCAGCCGAACGGGTTTAACTCGTCCACGTACCACGCATGCAGTCGGGCGACTGGCCGACGAGCAAGTCCGAGCCTTCTCGTGCGAAGGCAATCACGGCATGAGCTCTGCCATGAGCTGGATGGCAGCGACTTGCCTGGGATTTTTGCAGCCGTGGCAGGCTGCGGATGAGACGGTGGCGTCGAAGGCGGACGGCGTGACGCAAGCGATCCGATGGCAAAGCAGAATGGATTCAGGGAGGGGCCGGGGCGGATGCATTTGCGCTGGTCGCTCTGCCTGAGATGGGTAGGGGCAGCGATGCGGTCAGCCGGGTACCGCCTTCGGGCAGATCGTCCACGGTCAGGGCGCCGTTGAACATGCGCAGGCGTTCGCGCATGCCGAGCAGGCCGAAGGTCTTTGCGCCGCGCTGTTGCAGGCTGACGCCACCCTTGCCGTCGTCGCACACGGTCAGGCGCAGCGTGTCACCCTCGCGATCGAGGCGAATGTGCACGGCAGTCGCGCGGGCATGACGCTGGACGTTGTTCAGCGATTCCTGCAGCACACGAAACAGCGTGGTGGCGCGTCCGTCGTCCAGGCCAAGCGCGCCATCATCGACATGGATTTCCAGTTCGCAGAACAGACCATAGCGCTTGCGGAATTCCTCCGCCTGCCACTCAAGAGCGGCCACCAAACCAAGGTCGAGGACGGCGGGACGCAGATCGTTGATGATCTGGCGGACGCTTCGGATCGTGCGATCAACGGTTTCCATCATCTGCGCCGCGCGGCGGCCCAGACGGGAGGGTTCGAACGTGTCCTGCTGCACGAGCGTGGTCACGTCCAGGCGCAGCGCCATCAGGTTCTGCCCGAGATCATCATGGATGTCGCGCGCAATACGCTTGCGCTCTTCCTCCTTCACGTAGGCCTGATGGCGTGCCAGCTCGCGCAGCGCCTCGCGCGATCGCCGCAGCAACTCTTCGGCGCGCGTCTGCTCCGTGATGTCCATCGTGATGCCGATGATGTAGCTCAGGTTGCCGTTGGCATCGAAGACGGGCTTCTTGATGTTGCGAGTGATGAGGCGCTCGCCGTTGACCATGCTGCGTGCAGGGCACACGAATTCCATGCTGCTTCTGCTCGCGAGGACGTCGCGGTCCTGCGCCATGAACTCGGCCATTTCATGTGGCGCGAAGAGGTGGCTGCCGTCGGTGTCCTTGATGGCGGAAAAGGGAACGCCCCACTGGCGTTCGCATTCATGATTCATCATGATCACGCGGCCTTCGGCATCCTTGATGAACAGGCCAACCGGCATGCTGCTGACGATTTCGTTGAATCGCTCCTTGCTGGCCCGCAGGGCCGCTTCGGCCCGCTTGTTGCGGGTGATGTCACGTCCGGTGCCGCGGTAGCCTGCAAACGTGCCGTTCTCGTCATACATGGGCTCGCCGTTGACGCTGACCCAGCGGACGGTTTTTCCGATGCGGATCTGGTACTCGAAACCCCGGAATGGCCAGCGCTTTTCGAGAACGGCGCGATGGGCGTCCCAGTCGGGATCGCCGATGATGCCGGGCAACTGCCAAGGCATGCGGCCGATGAAGTCCGAGTAGGCGATCTGCTCGTCGGAGAGTTGCCAGCTGGTGCGCATCGTAAACCGGAAGTGCGCGTCCTGCTCCCAGTACCAGTCGGAACTCAGCCTCGTGAGGCTGCGAAAGCGCTGGGTGCTGATGCGGGCAGCGTGCTCGCGCTCGCGCAAACCGTCGCGCTCGCGCCGCAGCGCTGCGTTCTCCTGCGCGACACGCCACAGCTTGCGTGCCAGACGCCATCGGCTTCGATAGAGAACGCCGACCAATGCGAGCAAGCCGAATGCGCTCGCGGTGAGCGCAAGCATCATGGCTTGTTCAGGAACCTGGGAATGGTAGGCCGCACGCGCAGGCGCGCAAAGAAGCACCAGCAGGCACAGCAACTGAGTCCGTGGCGCAGCCGAGCGCGAAGAAGGGGCTGGACTTCGGAATGGCGCAATGCTGACGTGCATCATAGGCGCTCCGATACGCTTTGGAACTAAAAATCATAACTGATATGCGACCATTTCTTGTGTCGAGAAAACAATCTTTTTTCTGGAAGTTTGCCTGAGGCAACGCCAACAACCGTGTCACCGGCGCCGCGTGAAAGGCTGCCCGACCGCACCGCAGTTGCCGCCGCTTGCACTCGGGGCTTACTTGCAGTCCCACCAGCAAATCTGTACCAAATCGCGTGTCTGCGAGGATGTCGAGTTTGCGTTATCTCAAACGTCACATGGGCTGATGGCCTAGCCTCGAGTCATGCCGCCGCGCCAGCCGGGCGGACGGCGGTTCGACGGTGCACGAAGACACGACGGGCAAGATGAGCATATGAGCGAGCATTTCCTTCGGCGCTGGTCGCGGCGCAAGCGCGAAGCCGAGCAGCAAGCCGGGCATCACGAAGCGAGCAATACGAATTCCCCGAGCACCGCATCGCGCCCCGGCCAGCAGGATCGCCCGCCGACCATGCAGGATGTCGCGCGTCTGGCACGCGACGCGGACTTTTCCCGCTTTCTGTCCCCCCACGTTGACCCTGGCGTGCGTCGCGCTGCACTGAAGAAGCTGTTTTCCGATCCGCACTTCAACCGCATTGACGGCCTCGATATCTATATGGGTGATTACACCCGGGCCGAACCGATTACCGCCGCCATGCGCGCCGCGCTTTCCCATGTCGGGGACTTTCTGGATGAACGGACCGATGAAGCGGATGTCGGAACGGCTTCAGCACCGAAGCGCGGTGCGCCGGGCGCCGAAGCACCCGCCCAGGACCCGTCCGAGCACCCGCACCCGGACCCGGACAGCGAGGCACGATCAACGAAATGACCTGCACCTATCGGCTTTGCAGCTGTAATCGCACCACCCCACTGAACCCTGTGTCGGCCGCACGTCTTGGCCGTCATCTCGGAAGCGATCCGCTGCCTTTGGTCACCCAGCTGTGCGGCCGCGATGCCGACTCCTTGCTGGACGGTTTGAACGGCAACGACACCGTGGTCGTGGGCTGTACCCAGGAGCGCGAACTGTTCGAGGAGCTGGCATCGGAGCAGGAAACTACGGCCCCCATCCGCTTTGTGAACCTGCGCGAAAGCGCGGGTTGGGGGCGCCAGGCCTGGCATGCCGTACCGAAGATGGCCGCGTTGCTGGCCGAAGCCGCGCTGCCGCCGTCCGAACCGGTTGCCGGCGTGCAGTACGTCTCGCGTGGCCGTACGCTGATCGTCGGCAACGCCGACGTCGCGCTGCCGTGGGCCGAGCAGCTGCGCGAAAGCCTGTCCGTGACGGTGCTTCTGCGGCCCGGATCCGGCGATGCGGCCTTGCCGGTGGCGCGGCGCTACAACGTGTTTTCCGGAAGCGATGTCGCACTTTCCGGCTGGCTCGGTGCTTTCCAGGCAAGCTGGCGTCAGGCCAACCCCGTGGATCTCGACGTGTGCGTGCGCTGCAATGCCTGCATCGTCGCATGCCCGGAACAGGCGATCGACCTGTTATACCAAGTCAATGAAGACGCCTGCCGGCGGCATGGCGAGTGCGTGCGGGCCTGCGGTGCGGTCGGGGCGATCGATTTCGCCCGCGATGCGGATTCCTCAAGTCGCAGCGAGGAGTTCGATCTAGTGCTAGATCTGTCGGATGTCCCGCTGTTCGCCATGCATGCTCCACCGCAAGGCTATTTCGCGCCCGGCGCCACGACACATGCCCAGATGCGCGCGGCTTTGAAGCTGGTACAGATGGTGGGCGAGTTCGAAAAGCCTCGCTACTTCCGCTACCGGGAATCCCTGTGCGCGCATGCCCGCAACAGGAAAACGGGTTGCAATGCCTGCGTCGAGATCTGCTCTACCGAGGCGATACGCGGCGAGGGAGATGGAGTGCGGGTCGAGCCGCATCTGTGCATGGGCTGCGGGGCATGCACCACGGTGTGCCCCACCGGGGCGCTGCGCTATGCCTATCCGGATAGCGCCTGGCTTGGCAAGCGATTGCACACCTTGCTGTCGACTTACCTGAGCGCCGAAGGCGAAGTGCCGGAACTGCTGTTTCATTCAGAGGAAGAAGGCGCGACGGTCATTGCGGAACTCGGCCGTGCCGCCGCAGCCGGACGTTGCGCCGGGCTGCCGGCGAACGTGATCCCGGTTGCCTTGCACCACATGGCTTCCGCCGGACTGGAAATCTGGCTCGGCGCACTGTGTTATGGCGCGCGTCGCATCCATGTGCTGGCCTCCGATAATGAGGCCCCCGATTACGTCGCTGCGTTGCGCAAACAGATGAAGATCGGAGCGTGCATCATGAACGGGCTGGGCTATGACGGAGACCATTTCTCCCTGATCGAAGCCGGTACCGGTCCGGCGCTAGACGTTGCACTGCGGGCGCTTCCTGCGCAGTCGCCAGTGGTGCCTGCCGAGCCGGCGCGTTTTCATATTGCAAGCGAAAAACGCAATGCCCTCGACTTCGCATTGCAACATCTGTTCGAGCACGCGCCGCTGCCGGTCGAGTCCATCCCGCTGCCCGCCGGTGCGCCATTCGGCGCCTTGGCCATCGACACCGATGCCTGCACGTTGTGCATGGCCTGTACCGGGGTCTGTCCGAGTTCGGCACTGATGAATACGCCAGACATGCCGCGCTTGCGTTTCGCGGAGAAGAACTGCGTGCAATGCGGCCTGTGTGCCGAAACCTGCCCGGAGGATGCGATCAGCCTGGTACCGCGCCTGGCATTCGGTGAGCAAGTGCGCCAGCCGATGGTGCTCAATGAAAGCCAGCCATTTCACTGCATCAGGTGCGCCAAGCCGATCGGTACCGTGAAAGCCATCGAAAGCCTGGCGCTGAAACTGGCCGGACACGGGTCGTTCGCCGGGCATGCCGAGCGTCTGCAGATGTGTGGCGATTGTCGGGTGACCGACATCATGGGATCGGAGGGGTCACTGCAGGCAGTTGCCCTGCGACGGCCGCGTTGAGTGCCTTCGGTTGATCTGGATTAAAGCTTGTGACGGGAAGGCATGAATGCGTACCCGGACTTTCGGGCCGATGGAACGTCAGGGCGCAGATGCATTCAAAACCCGGACTGAAGTCGACGGGGTTGAAATGAGGCCGGATAGCGACGTAAACGGTGGTGCGGGCTCGAGCATTGCGCACGCCGGAGAAGAAGACCTGGCGCGCGCAGACTTCCATGGGTTGCTGGCCGCACTTCTGATCAGGGCGCCGGACGCGCAGTTTCTGCAGCGGCTTGCCTGTGCCCCGCCGTTGGTCGCCGCAAACCCCGCGCATCCGCTCTCGTGCACCTGGAATGCACTTAGGCAAGCTGCAGGTGCCATTGCGCCCGATGCAGTGCAGGACGAGTTTGATGCACTGTTCATCAGTCCGGGCACGCCACAACTCAATCCCTACGGCTCCTACTACGTTACCGGTTTCATGAACTCACAGCCGCTCGCTGCCTTGCGTGCGGACCTGTCCCGCTTCGGCATCGCACGGGCGAGCGGGGTAGGGGAACCGGAGGATCACCTGGCGGCGCTGTGTGAAGTCATGCGCGCGCTGATCGCCGGACTGCCCGGGATCGCCCCGCGTCCGCTGGATGTCCAGCGCCGATTCTTTCTCGATTATCTTGCGCCCTGGTACCGCCGCTGTCTCGATGACATGCGCAAGGCCGAAGGTGCGTGCTTCTATCGATGCGTTGCCGATTTCGGCCTCGCCTTCTTCGACCTGGAGTTCGAAGCCTACGAAATCGAGAATGCATTCGACAACAGGCAGGACATCGCCTTGCAGGAGGGGAATTGAAATGCATAGGCCGCAATCCCGTCTCACCCGCCGCGGATTTCTGCTTGCAGCGGCATGCGCCCCTGCGCTTGCCGTGGCGGCGATTGCCGCACGTCATGCCCAGGAGCCGCTGGCGCTGTCGGCACAGTCGTCGCCGCCACAGCCGGATCGAGAGGCGGGCTATCACGAGACGGAGCACATCCGCAGCTACTACCGCAGTGCGGCATTCTGAGGACCGCCCATGACGCTGGTCAAGAAAACGAGCGGCGCGCAGGCAGCAGGCTCCTCTACCCTGCGCCGTCATCTGACACGCGCGGCCACGGCCACCGTGAACCGTCGAGGCTTCCTGATCCGTGCGGGACTGACGGCGGGTGCCGGCGTGATCGCGCGCCACCTGCCGATGAACCTGATCCAGCCGGCACACGCGCAACAGGCGACGCAAGAGGGCGCGCGCGAAGTCGTGAAGATGGAGCTCAAGCGCACGGTCTGCAGTCACTGCTCGGTCGGCTGCTCGGTGAACGCCATCGTGCAGAATGACGTGTGGCTGCGCCAGGAGGCTTCCTTCGAATCGCCAATCAACATGGGGGCGCATTGCGCCAAGGGGGCCTCGGTGCGCGAGCACGCGCACGGGGAACAC
>JAEZHR010000205.1 GCA_023416415.1 Pseudomonadota bacterium | reverse complement strand
ATCAACGGCGACTCCAACGTGCCCTTCTACAAGGAACTCGGCAATGCCGGCCTGAAGGCGACCGACGTGCCGGTCGTGGCCGTCTCGGGGGGTGAAGAAGAACTGCGCCGCGTCGACACCAAACCTCTCGTCGGCCACCTCGCTGCCTGGAACTACTTCCAGAGCGTGAAGAGCCCGGTCAATGACGAGTTCATCAAGAAGTGGAAGGCCTACGCTAAGGCCAAGGGTCTGCCGAATGCCGACACGGCCGTGACGAATGATCCGATGGAAGCGACCTACGTCGGCATCCACATGTGGAAGCAGGCAGTCGAGCAGGCCAAGTCGACCGACACCGACAAGGTCATCGCGGCCATGGGCGGCCAGACCTTCAAGTCGCCGTCCGGCTACACGCTGACCATGGACAAGACCAACCACCACCTGCACAAGCCGGTAATGATTGGCGAAATCCGTCCGGACGGCCAGTTCGACATCGTCTGGACGACCAAGTCGCCGCTCCGGGCACAGCCATGGAGCCCGTTCATCGCGGGCAATGAAGGCAAGCAGAAGCTGTAGGCGATTCTGCTTCGACTCGAAGGGATGGGCGCGGCGCAGACGCGCGGCCCATCCCCCTCCCGGCCTCTCCCTTGAGGGAAGAGAAGAAGAACGCCTGAAGTCAACGCGGTATCCGTAACGGCACGCGCATCGGCCCAATGATGAAACATCTGAAAAATTTCCTGATCGTTCTCTGCCTGTGCGTGCAATCACTTTCCGCGCAGGCGGCGATCGACGCTGAACTTCTCAAGCCGCTGGCCGGCGACGATCCCGCACTGCGCATCGAGGCGGTCAACGAGATCGCTGCGCTGGCCAGCGACGATGCCTTCAAGGTATTGCAGGCCATGCGCAATTACGGTCTGTACGCAACTCCGGAAGGCCAGGTGCTGGTTGTCGATGGCAACCGGGCCTGGAATCCGGTCAACGGCGAAACCACGGATGTGCCGGAAGAGGCGCAGGCCATCACTGTCAACAATCGATTGCGACGGGTGCTGGACAGCGCATTGTCAGGATTCCGTCTGTTCTCGCCCGATCCGCAGGCGCGGATGGCCGCCGCGCAGGCCGTGCGGCGCGCGGCGAGCGTAGAGCAAATGCCGCTCATCGAACGGGCGCTGGAAAAGGAATCCGATGCGCGGATTCGCACGGTGCTGCAGATGGCGGCTGCCGTGGCGAACCTGGAGGCGCAGGAATCCGCCACGCGCAGAAAGGCGATCCAGATGCTGGCCGAGAGCACCGATGCCAGTCTGCTGCCACGCCTGCAGCAATTTCTCGACAAGAACCCGGACGGCAGCTTTGCCGAGACCGATCCGGACGTACGCACTGCTGCGCAGGCCACGATAGGCAAGATCAAGTCCCGCATCAAACGCAACGACCTCATCGCCAACCTGTTCTACGGTGTCTCGCTGGGCAGCGTGCTGCTGCTGGCCGCGCTCGGACTGGCCATCACCTTCGGCCTGATGGGCATCATCAACATGGCGCACGGCGAATTGCTGATGATCGGCGCCTATACCACCTTCATGGTGCAGTGGGTGTTCCGCCAGTACTTTCCGGGCGCACTTGATGCCTATCTGCTGGCGGCGCTGCCGGCTGCATTTCTGGTCGCCGGCGCGGTCGGCATCGCGCTCGAACGCACGGTGATCCGCTGGCTCTACGGCCGCCCGCTCGAAACCTTGCTGGCGCCCTGGGGCATCAGCCTGCTCCTGATGCAGACCGTGCGTTCGATCTTCGGCGCGCAGAACGTGGAAGTCGCCAACCCGAGTTGGATGTCGGGCGGAATCACGGTGCTCGGATCGGTGGTGCTGACCTGGAATCGTATCGTCATCATCGCCTTCGCACTGTTCGTGGTCGGCGTGGTCTGGATCGTCCTGAACAGAACGCGCCTGGGCCTGTTCGTGCGCGCCGTCACGCAGAACCGGCGCATGGCCGACTGCAACGGCGTCAAGACCGGGCGCGTGGACATGCTGACCTTCGGCCTGGGTTCGGGTATCGCCGGCCTGGGCGGCGTGGCGCTGTCGCAGCTCGGCAATGTCGGACCGGACCTCGGCCAAGCCTACATCATCGATTCTTTCATGGTCGTCGTGCTGGGCGGCGTCGGCAATCTCGCGGGGACCGTAATCGCCGCCTTCGGGCTTGGCGCGATCAACAAGTTCCTGGAGCCGGTCTCGGGTGCCGTCCTGGCCAAGATCGCGATCCTCGTGTTCATCATCATCTTCATCCAGAAGCGGCCGCAGGGTCTGTTCGCGATGAAGGGCAGGAGCGCAGAATGAACCGTTCCCTCTTTTCCCGTCCGGCCTGGACCGGCATCCTGGTCTGCACGGCCATCCTCGCGGCGCTTCCCATTCTCAATCTCGCGTTCGAACCAGGCCATGCGCTGCATATATCGAGCTATACGGTGTCGCTGGCCGGCAAGTTCATGTGCTACGCGATGGCAGCGCTCGCCCTCGATCTCGTCTGGGGCTACACCGGCATTCTCTCGCTCGGCCACGGCGTGTTCTTTGCACTCGGCGGCTACGCGCACGGCATGTACCTGATGCGCTCCATCGGTAGCGACGGTGTCTACGGAAGCCACCTGCCGGATTTCATGGTCTTCCTCGACTGGAAGGATTACCCGTGGTACTGGTCCTTCACCGAGCACTTCTGGTTCGCGATGCTGCTGGTGGTGCTGGTGCCCGGCGTGCTGGCCTTTGTGTTCGGCTACTTCGCATTCCGCTCGCGCATTAAGGGCGTCTACTTCTCGATCATCACGCAGGCGATGACCTTCGCCTTCATGCTGCTGTTCTTCCGCAACGACACCGGCTTCGGTGGCAACAACGGCTTCACCGACTTCAAGCGCATCCTCGGCTTCACGATCACGGCGCCGGAAACCAAGGCGGCGCTGTACCTTGTCACGCTGGCGGCGCTGTTCGGCGCGCTGCTCCTGTGCCGGGCGATCGTGCGCTCCAAGCTGGGCCGCGTGATCGAGGCGGTGCGCGATTCCGAATCGCGCCTGATGTTCATCGGTTACGATCCGCTCTGGTTCAAGCTTTTCGTGTGGACGCTTTCCGCGATCCTGTGCGGCATTGCCGGGGCGTTGTACGTGCCGCAGGTCGGCATCATCAATCCGTCCGAAATGTCGCCTGCCAACTCGATCGAAATGGTGATCTGGGCTGCGGTCGGCGGCCGTGGCTCGCTGATCGGTCCCATCGTCGGCGCCTTCACGGTCAATGGCATGAAGACGTGGTTCACGTCCTCTTTTCCGGACCTCTGGCTGTTCGCACTGGGCACGATCTTCATTCTCGTGACGCTGTTCCTGCCGCAGGGCCTGGCCGGTCTGGTGCGCCAGCTGCGCGGGAAAAGGTCGAGTATCGATCCGGTGGTGCCGGTTGTCCCCGCAGACCTGAAAGAGAAGGAAGCCGCATGAGCGAAATTCCGAGCGCCGGCGCGCCTCGTGAAGGCGCCGATCACGCCGACTACGGCCATACCTATGGCCGGGTCAAGCCCGAAGGGCTGGACGCCTCGCACGGCGCCATCCTGTACCTGGATGACATCACCGTTTCCTTCGACGGCTTCAAGGCGATCAACAAGCTCAATCTCGACATTTCGCTCGGCGAGCTGCGCTGCATCATCGGCCCCAACGGCGCGGGCAAGCCCACGATGATGGATGTCATCACCGGCAAGACGCGTCCCACGTCGGGGACAGTCTATTTCGGCCAGACCATCGATCTGACCCGGTTGTCTGAGAGCCAGATCGCTCACGCCGGCATCGGTCGCAAGTTCCAGCGCCCGACCGTGTTCGAGCAGCACACGGTGTTCGAGAACCTCGAACTGGCGATGAAGACGGACAAGCGGGTGCGTCCGACGCTGTTCTTCAAGCTGACCTCGGAGCAGCGAGGCCGCATCGAGGAAGTGCTGAAGCTGATTCGGCTGAACGGGCAGGAATACCGGCCGGCAGGCCTCTTGTCGCATGGCCAGAAGCAGTGGCTGGAGATCGGCATGCTGCTGATGCAGGAGCCCTTGCTGCTGTTGCTGGACGAACCCGTGGCCGGCATGTCCGACTCCGAAACCGAGCGCACCGCCGAACTGCTCAATGAGTTGCGCGGCAAGCATTCGATCGTGGTGGTCGAGCACGACATGGCCTTCGTCGAGGAGATCGCGCGCGATGGCAAGGTCACGGTGCTGCACGAAGGCTCCGTGCTCGCCGAGGGCACGATGGCCGAGGTGCAGGCCGATGAGCGGGTGATCGAAGTCTATCTGGGACGCTGACCATGCTGAACGTCGAGCAACTCAACCAGTACTACGGTGCCGCCCACACGCTGCGCGGCGT
>JAEZHR010000248.1 GCA_023416415.1 Pseudomonadota bacterium | reverse complement strand
CCTGGATGGCGCTGAATGCGCGCTTTCGGGTGGGGGCGGTTTCGGAGAATGGCGAACCGGTGCTTGCGCCGCAGCCGGCCGACGAACTGATGCTGTACCAGACCTTGCTGGGGGCCTGGCCGTTCGACCTGAAGCCGGACGACCGGCAAGGCCTGCGCGCCTTTGCCGCGCGCGTCGAGGCATGGCAGATCAAGGCCCTGCGCGAAGCCAAGCAGGTCAGCGACTGGGTGCTGCCGAATGAGGAATACGAAGCCGGCTGCCGGCACTTCCTGCATGCCATTCTCGGTACGGGCGAGGCCGGGAACGGATCACCGGAATTCCTCGACCAGATGCAGTCGTGGCTGGCGCGGCTCGGTCCGCTCGGCGCGGCCAAGGGACTCGTGCAGACGGTACTGCGCCTGACCACGCCCGGCGTGCCGGACCTGTATCAGGGCACCGACCTGTGGGATTTCAGTCTGGTCGATCCGGACAACCGGCGGCCGGTCGATTATGTGTTGCGCGAACAGATGCTCGAGGCGCGACCGGACCTTGCTGAGGCGCTGGAAGGCTGGGAAGACGGCTGGATCAAGCAGATGGTGATTGGCCGTTTGCTGACCCTGCGCGCGCGAACGCCCGGGCTGTTCGCGGAAGGGGAATATTTGCCGCTGGCCGTCGGGGGGGAGTCGGCGCAGCACGTGCTCGCGTTTGCGCGGCGCCAGCGCGACTTCATGCTTGTCGTCATTGCCGTGCACCGCCCGCAGGGCCTGCTGGAGGCAGGTGCGCCGCGACTGGATGCAAACAGGCTGGGCGATGCCTGGGTGATGATGCCCGCAGGCGTCCGGACCACATGGGAAGATCTGCTGGGCGGAGGCAGGCCGGATGCCGACGGTGGTCAACTGCGGCTGGCTACGGTTCTTGCATCGCTGCCCGTTGCGGTTCTTGTCGCAGGTGACAGTGCCTGAAATCCTGGTTCATGCGGCTTGCTGGTCAGCGGAAACGGGAGGAGCATAACTGGCAGATGCGTTGACCGGGTTCCGATCATCTGGCTTTCTGGCAACTACCGCCACGTAGTGCGCGCCCTGCTGCCAGATTACGACATTGTCCTCGGCGCCCATTTCAAGTTTGGGCAGAATCACAGGAAGGCCGCTTTCGGTTGCCTGAATGACGTGAACATTCATGCTGACATCGAAGTCGCTGTTGATCGACGCCACCAGTATCTGCATATCGATATCGTCGGAATGCAGCATTCCGCCTTTCCCGATCTCTGCTCGATAATTGGCGGCTTCCGCCGGTTCGGGATTGTCATAGTCACCGCTTGCATGCTGCAACAGCGCGTGGATCAGACAATTCAAGCCGTGTCCGGTATTGGGTACGGCGACGAGACCTTTCGATTCGAGCCACTTCGTCAACTTCGGATTGAAGCCGGCCAGTCGGCCACGCTCCTCCGCCTGAGCTTTGTGCCAGCGTGCCTGCTGTTCCGGGGATAGTGCCCTGTCCGGTTTCGCGGTGGAAACTTCAATGATTCCCTGATTTGCATCGGAACCGCTCGAATCCACCCCCAGCACCTGATTCGAAGCTGCAAGCACGATACGGAAGGCGGAATCGTTCCGGTCCTTCTGAAATCCGTGCCGTGCCAGGGGGCGGCCATATGATCCTGACTTTGCGGAAGTGCGTGAAAGTGGCGCACTCGCAGGACTCCCTTCGACAGCGGGCAACCCTTTCGCGACTGCCGAAGCAAGGTGTTTGTCGATGTAGTAGGCCAGCGAAAAAAGCAAATTCCTGTCCGCCTCTTTCTTAAAGCTGCTTGGAGTGAGCACGCCGCTGTATCTATTCTGGAATTGCTTATCGAAGGATTTCCAGTCGTTGGTTTTCTCTCCGTGTTCTCGAATTTTTGTGATATCGGCGAGCAGGCAACGAAGATGAAAATTATTCAGACCGCAGCGCATCAGTGCGTGCACTGTATGGTATCCGACCGTAATGGATTTAAGGTCGATTCTGGCCGTCGGTGAAATGGGAGGGGCAGGGGCGAGACTGGGCTTAATCGAAGGTATTCTCTGCTTCCGAGAGAAACAAGAGGCGAGGCGATGCGTCGCACCTCGAACGGCGCTGCGCAATCCGGCGGGATCATGTGGCGGGTCAACCGTCCTGGCGGGCGCTTGTGTGTCTGCGTCGTTCCGAACCTGCCCTGATTGCGGACCAGCAATCGGGTTCACAGGTCCGCCTGTTGAGGCGCTTGTTACCAAAGTACGATTCCTTCCGATTTTGTGCACTGCGGCTTGAGTCATGGGGATCGGCCCATTCCGCAGGCGGCTTAGTTCTGTCGAGAAACGCAGACTGACAATGGGTGGCGGAAGAATGCATTTTGTTCCCCAGTCCCAGCGGCTGAGAAGCGGGAGCAAGGCGGTCCTGCGAGCCCGCGCTCCTTCGCGGTTCCCGCCACATAGCGCTTAGCCAGGCTGAGTCTTGCAGCAAACAGGAAAGAGCGCGGTGCGGCCGAGCGTGTCTTCAGTTCCTTCAGGAATCGCCGCGCGACGCGCTCCCGTGTTCTGCATCGCGTGAACGGAGGTGCGCCGTTTTCGAGTCTTCCTTCATTGCCGGAAGCGGCGGGAAATACGGTGGATCGGACAGACAGCCATGTCGCGCCATCTCCTCGCTGAGTGCCGGCACGACGCGCGGAAGAGCCTCCCTGTTCAGATGAGCTGCTTCCGGGTTGAAACATGGGGGCAGAGCGCCTGATCCTGACCGGCGACGTCGGCGCGGAGGTCGTGTGTTTCGAGCGTGGCTGCCTGTCCATCGCCGAGAGCTGCGCGGAAGTGGTTGTCGACCGGTGGCATGCATGAGGCTTGTCCAATTTTCGGGTCGGGGAATCATGTCGTCTCGGCAGGTCGCTGGCCTCGCATGCGCCAACGCCTGAGCAGGGGCAATATGCGCATCCTCCTGCCGGCGCAAGGACTCAACATATTGCTGATTCTCAATAAATCCTCTTCCGGTTTTACGGATTCTCGCTCATGCAAGCCGGTATCCTTCTTGCATCCGGGACAGCCGCCTCGCGAATCGGGGTTTGACGGATCTGCTGAATCTGGTCATGTTTTCCGAGATGGAAATGCCGTCCGGCCTGCCGGTCGCTTTGTATGGCAAACTGCGGCCTTGCGGATCGTATTGCTTTTCCGACACCATCCGCGCATCGACTTGGGAGTTTCCTTTTGCGTTTCACAGAAAACCTGCCCTTCGAATGGCTGGTCGGCATGCGCTACACCCGCGCCGGCCGGCGCAGCGGGCGCAACAGTTTCATTTCCTTCATTTCCCTGATTTCGATGATCGGCATCGCCCTTGGCGTGGCGGCGCTGATCGTGGTGCTCTCGGTAATGAACGGCTTCCAGAAGGAAGTGCGCGACCGCATGCTGTCGGTCCTGTCGCACATCGAGGTCCAGGACGCCTATGGCAGCCTGCCTGACTGGCAGACGACGGCGGCGGAGGCCTTGCGCCATCCCGAAGTGCGGGGCGCGGCGCCCTATGTGGCGGCTCAGGCCATGCTTACGCGCAACGACACGGTGCGCGGCGTCGTCATTCGCGGCATCCTTCCCGAGCAGGAGCCGCAAGTGTCGGACGTGGGGCAGCAGATCCGCGAAGGAACGCTCGCCAGCCTGCAGCCTGGTCAGTTCAACATTGTGCTGGGAGCGGGATTGGCGCGTAGTCTGGGAGTGGGCGTCGGCGACAAGGTTACCCTGATCGCGCCGCAAGGGCAGGTCACGCCGGCCGGGATCCTGCCGCGCCTGAAGCAGTTCACGGTGGGGGGCATCTTCGAGGCCGGCCACTATGAATACGATTCGGGACTCGCTTTCATGCACATCGACGATGCCATGCGCATGTTCCGTCTTGACGGTCCGACCGGTGTGCGCCTGCGCGTGGCCGACATGCAGGAAGCGCCGCAGGTCGCACACGACCTGTCGCGCACGATGAGCGGCAACCTGCTGCTGATCGACTGGTCGCGCCAGAACCGGACCTGGTTCGCGGCAGTGCAGGTTGAAAAGCGGATGATGTTCATCATCCTCACGCTGATCATCGCGGTCGCGGCTTTCAACCTCGTTTCCACGCTGGTGATGACGGTCACCGACAAGCAGGCCGACATCGCAATTATGCGCACGCTTGGCGCTTCGCCCGGCTCGATCATGAAGATCTTCATCATCCAGGGGGCGACCGTCGGTTTGCTCGGGACCGCGCTCGGCGTCGGCTTCGGCGTGCTGATCGCGCTCAACGTGGATGTGATCGTGCCCTTCATCGAGGGCCTGCTCGGCGTGCAGTTCCTGTCCAAGGATATCTACCTGATCACGGAGCTGCCGTCCGACCTGCGCTGGCCGGATGTCGGAACCATAGGCGGCGTCGCGGTCGTGCTTGCCTTCCTGGCTACCCTCTACCCGAGCTGGCGCGCCGCGAATGTGCGCCCGGCCGAAGCACTGCGCTACGAATGATGGATCAGAACAACAACCAGCCGGTCCTGTCCTGCCGCGGACTGGGCAAGACCTTCACGCAGGGCAGTTATTCGGTCGAAGTCCTGCGCGGCATCGATCTCTCTGTTGCGCGCGGCGAACGTGTGGCCATCGTCGGCGCTTCCGGTTCCGGCAAGTCGACACTGCTGCATCTGCTCGGCGGACTGGACGTGCCCAGTGCGGGGAGCGTGACCCTGCTCGGCCAGGACTTCGCGAGCCTGAACGAAAAGGCACGCGGCGAGATGCGCAACCGAGCGCTCGGTTTCGTCTACCAGTTCCACCATCTGCTGCCTGAGTTTTCCGCGCTGGACAACGTCGCGATGCCGCTGATGATCCGGCGCATGGCGCGTCACGATGCGCATGAGGAAGCGCGTCGCATGCTCGGGCGCGTGGGCCTGGAGCGGCGGGTGACCCACCGTCCCGGCGAGCTGTCCGGCGGTGAGCGCCAACGCGTTGCACTGGCGCGGGCGCTGGTCACGCAACCGGCCTGCGTGCTGGCCGACGAGCCGACCGGCAATCTCGATCGCGGGACGGCGCACAAGACCTTCGACCTGATGCTGGAACTCTCGCGCACCCTCGGCACATCCTTCGTGATCGTCACGCATGACATCGAACTGGCCCGTCACTGCGACCGCTTGCTGCGGCTGACCGAAGCCGGGCTGCATCCCGCGACGGACTGAATCCCGAGCCATGTGGATCGACACCCACTGTCATCTGGACGCCAGCGAATTTGCCGGCGAGTTCGACGCAGTGGCGCAACGTTCGCGCGGGCAGGGCGTGAAGCTGATCGTCATCCCGGCGGTGGCCTGCTCCAACTTTGCGGCCGTGCGTGAGCTGTCGGCGCGCAATGCGAACTGTCGCTACGCTCTCGGCATCCATCCGATCTTCGTGCCCGCCGCGGATCCGCAGGATCTCGATCGGCTGCGCGAGGCAGTTGAAGCGGCAATAAGCGATCCGAACTTCGTCGCCATCGGTGAGATCGGCCTTGATTTCTTTGTGCCCGGACTCGCGGAGGGAGCGCTGCGCGAGAAGCAGGAGTTCTTCTATCGCGAACAGCTGAAGCTGGCGCGCGACTTCGACCTGCCGGTGCTGCTGCACGTGCGCCGCTCGCAGGATGTCATCCTCAAGCACTTGCGACGCATCGAAATTCGCGGTGGCATTGCCCATGCGTTCAACGGCAGCTTCCAGCAGGCGCAGCACTTCATCGACCTCGGCTTCAAGCTCGGTTTCGGCGGCGCGATGACCTTTCCGCGCTCGCTTCAGATCCGGCGTCTGGCAGCGCAGCTTCCGGCCGAGGCGCTGGTGCTGGAGACCGACGCGCCCGACATCCCGCCTTTCTGGGTCCATCCCGGCCGCAACAGTCCGGAACAGCTGCCGCGCATCGGACAGGTGCTGGCCGAGCTGCGCGGCAGCGGCATCGACGAGGTGGCCGCCCTGACCAGCGCGAACGCGCGGGCGGTTCTGCCAAGGCTGAGTCCGGCCTCCTGAGCGATGCGCGGCGCGCTGCTCGGTTTCGTCGCCGGCGCTGCACTGCTGCAGCAGCAGGCTGCGCTGCCGTCATCGCTCGTGCTTGTGCTCTTGCTGGTCGTGGCATTGGGCATGCTGTGGCTGGCCGTTCGTCTTCGTCATCCGCACGTCCAAGTCCTCGGTTGCCTGCTGTGCGGTGTGCTCGCCGGCTTTGCCTGGGCAGGCGTGCTGGCACAGATCCATCTCTCGCGTGCCTTGCCTGCCGAATGGGAGGGAAGGGATGTTGTGCTGGTCGGCACGATCGACAGCCTGCCGCATCGCTTCGAGCGCGGCGTGCGTTTTCATTTCGCCATCGAAGATGTCGATGGCACCGAATTGCCGTCCGGCTTCCCGAAGCGTGTTGCCCTGTCCTGGTACTCGGCCTTTCGCGACGAAGCGCCGCGTCCGCTTCCCGAACTGCATCCGGGCGAGCGCTGGCGGTTGACGGCGCGGCTCCGACGGCCGCACGGCAATGCCAATCCGCACGGATTCGACTATGAGGTCTGGCTGCTCGAACAGAACCTGCGCGCGACGGGTTACGTCCGGCCTGGCCCTCAGGACGCGCGCCTGGCGAGCTTCGTTCCCGGCATCGGCCACGCCGTCGAGCGCGCGCGTGCAGTCCTGCGCGAGCGCATTCAGGCCGCGCTGCCCGGACGCGAGTATGCAGGCGCGATCATTGCCCTCGTAATTGGCGACCAGCGCGCTATCGAACAGTCCGATTGGGAAATATTCAACCGTACCGGTGTCGGTCATCTGATCTCCATTTCAGGACTGCACATCACGATGATCGCGGCGCTGGTGGCGTCGCTGGTGCAGGCATTGTGGCGGCGTTCGCTGTTCACGCCGTTTCAGCTGCCGCTGTGGCTCCCGGCGCAGAAGGCCGCAGCGCTTGCCGCTGCATTCTCGGCCTTGCTGTATGTGCTGCTGGCCGGATTCGGCGTGCCGGCGCAGCGCACGCTGTACATGCTGACTGTGGTTGCAGCGGCCATGTGGTGCGGACGGATCACGAATGTTTCGCATGTGCTGTGCCTTGCGCTGGCAGTGGTCGTACTGCTCGATCCGTGGGCCGTGCTGCAGCCCGGTTTCTGGCTTTCCTTCAGCGCGGTGGCCATCATCCTGCTCACGACCGTCGGTCGGCCGAGTGCGGCAAAGAGCGACTGGCGCGGCCGGCTGGCTGGCGCAGCGCGCTTGCAGCTGGCCATCACCTTCGGACTCGTGCCGCTGACGATGCTGCTGTTCGCACAGATCTCGCTGGTCAGTCCGCTGGCCAACGCGGTTGCCATCCCGCTCGTCAGCCTGTTCGTCACCCCGGCAGCACTGATCGGAAGCGTGCTCCCGATGCCGCTGGCGGAAGTCGTACTTGGTGTCGCGCACGATGCACTCGCCCTGCTGGCGTCGATGCTGCAGTGGCTGAGCGCCTTGCCGCTCGCGGTATGGAGTGCTCCCGCACCGTCGTGGTGGGTTTTTCTGCTTGCGCTTGCCGGCGCTGCCTGGCTGCTGTCGCCGCGTGGCTGGCCGGCGCGCGCCGTGGGCGGCGTCTGCCTGTTGCCGTTGCTGATGGGGCAGCCCGATGCCCCCCCGCCCGGCACGTTCCGGATCGTCGCCTTCGACGTCGGGCAGGGCACGGCGGTACTCGTCGAAACGGCGGGCAAGCGATTGCTGTATGACACCGGGCCCGTCTATTCGCCCGGGTCGGACGCAGGCAGCCGCGTGATCCTGCCGTATTTGAAAGGCCGCGGCATCCAGCGCCTGGATGCCATGATCGTCTCGCATGTGGACAGCGATCACGCCGGCGGCGCAGCTTCCATTCTCGATGCGCTTGCTGTCGATCGGATGTCGTCTTCGCTGTCCCTGGATCATCCGCTGGTCCTGCGTCAGTCCGATCATCGCCGCTGCGAGGCCGGACAGTCCTGGGAGTGGGACGGGGTGCGTTTCGAAATGCTGTATCCCGACCCGGCCGTATACGCAAGCAGCAAGTGGAAGCCGAATGCCCGCAGCTGCACGCTGAAGATATCGAATGAGCGTCATGCCATCCTCCTGCCGGGGGATATCGAGGCGGCTCAGGAAGGACATCTGCTGGCGGCAGGTGCCAAGCGTCTGCGTGCCAATGTGCTGCTTGCGCCGCACCATGGAAGCGGCACGTCTTCCACGCTGCCTTTTCTTGAGGCGGTTCGGCCGGAACTCGCGCTGTTCCAGGTCGGCCATGACAATCGCTACGGCCATCCGAAGCCCGATGTCTTCCAACGCTACGGTGACCTGGGTGTGCGCCGTTTGCGTACCGACGAGAGTGGCGCCGTGACGCTACATGTCGGCGAGTCGATGGCGCTGCGAGCCTGGCGCGAAGACCGCGCACGCTACTGGTACGGGCGGTGATCCGGGATCAAGCTTGACGCCGCTGGTGCTGGCGATGCCGCTGCCCGAATTGACACCAGCCCCGTTGTCGGAGCGACATTGGCGTCCCATCATCAATTCCGGTAAAGTTCTTGGGCGCAATTCGCGCCAAACCGGTTGCCGCCACTGCATGTTCCAGCAGACGGTTGTCTGTTTTGCATACAAAAAAATAGGAGACATTGCTTTGAAAATCCGTCTATCCGTTCTCGCGCTCGCCGCAAGCGTCGCCCTCGGCTTCAGCCTGCCTGCTGCCGCGCAGTCCGACTACAAGCCCGAATACAAGCTCTCGACCGTGCTCGGAAACGCCTTCCCCTGGGGGAAGGGCGGCGAGCGCTGGGCCGAACTGGTGCGTGAAAAGACCAACGGCCGCATCAGCATCAAGATGTACCCGGGGACTTCGCTGGTCGCGGGCGACCAGACGCGCGAGTTCACGGCGATCCGCCAGGGCGTGATTGACGTGGCGGTTGGTTCTTCGATCAACTGGTCTCCGCAGGTCAAGGAACTGAACTTGTTCTCGCTGCCTTTCCTGGTGCCGAGCTATCGCGCGGCAGATGTGCTGATGCAGGGCGAGGTCGGCAAGGACATCTTCAAGGCCATCGAGCGCAACGGCGTGGTGCCGCTGGCCTGGGCGAGAACGGCTACCGCGAGCTCTCCAAC